>CACYKR010000033.1 GCA_902774995.1 uncultured Bacteroidales bacterium
GAAAACCCTGCACTGGAGGAAGGACGTGACGAAGAAGCCGTCCGGGAAACCGAACCGATGGATGAGTTCGACGAAAACTACATGCCGGATGACGGGTTAGATGACGGACGGCAACGCGATCCGCTCCAGAACGAGGATTTCAACTACGAGCAGTATGTCTCTGACGACGAGACCCCCGGTTATATGCTCCAGCAGCAATATAACCCTGCCGATGAGGACCGTCGCGAAGTGCCGATCATCGGCGGAAGCAGTCTGATTGAAGAACTGAAATCGCAGATTTACCTCACCCAGATGACCAAGCCGCAACGCCACATAGCTAAATGGGTGTTAGGTAATATTGATGATGACGGCTACCTGCGCCGAACTACGGAGCAATTGGTAGATGATCTGATGTTCCAAGAGCAGATTACTGTCACAGATGCCGAGATGGAGGATATAGTCCGCCAGATCAAGCAGTTTGACCCTCCCGGTATCGCCAGCGCGAACCTGCAGGAATGCCTGCTGACCCAACTCAGCCGTAAGCCGCAGACGCCGGCTGTACAACTGGCACGAACGATTCTGGAGCAGTATTTCGAGCCGTTCTCCAAGCATCATTTTGACAAGCTCATCCAGCGTATCGGTTGTACAGACGATGAGTTTCAAGCCGCGGTACAAGAAATCATACATCTCAACCAGAAGCCCTCCAACGCCTTTACCGGCTCGGTTTACGAGACCCAACGTGAGACAATCATCCCCGATTTCACCATTGAGGAAAGGGATGATGAACTATTCGTAGTACTCAACACGGGCGATATACCGGAGCTGCATGTAAGCCGCGAATACAGCGAGATGCTTGCCAGTTACGCATCTTCTCCCCAAACGCCGGAGACAAAACAGGCTGCGCAGTTCATCCGCGGGAAGTTGGATGCTGCGAGATGGTTCATTGATGCCATCCAGCAACGCAACGAGACGCTGATGAAGACCATGACGGCTATTTTGAAGATACAATACGACTTCTTTCTGGACGGCGAAGAGACCAGCCTCAAACCGATGATCCTGCAAGATGTAGCAGACCGTACAGGATACGATGTATCTACCATCTCCCGAGTCAGCAACAGCAAGTACGTAGAGACACGGTTCGGCATCTATCCGCTCAAATACTTCTTCTCGGAAGGAATGACCAACGCCGAGGGAGACGAGATATCTACACGCGAAATCAAAAAGATTCTGCAAGAACTCATTGCTGCCGAGGACAAACGCTCTCCACTCACGGATGAGCAGTTAGTAGAAGCTCTGGGCGAGAAAGGATACCCCATCGCCAGACGAACAGTAGCCAAATACCGCGACCAGACAGGTATCCCGGTAGCACGGTTGCGGAAGACATTATGAGACCATTAGCCGACATATTAGCCCGAGCGATAAGCATAATGCTCTACCCGCTTTTTATACCTACCTACGGCGTAGCGCTCTTTTGCTATGTCTTCTCGGTATATCTGCGTTTTGTATCACTCGGGTGGTCTCTCGTAGCGGTCATCGGGACACTGGTGCTCACCTGTGTCCTTCCTATCACGGCCATTGGTATCATGATCCGTTCCGGCAAGGTATCAGACATAGAGATAACTGACTCCACCCAACGCACCATGCCCTATATCTACACGATCTTCGGCTTCAGCTGTTGGAGCTATCTGATGATAACTATTCTCCATGCGCCGCGGTTCATGGGATGGGTAGCTGTAGGCGCTACAGTAGCACTCGGCCTTGTAGCCCTCATCAACCGATGGTGGAAGATCAGTGCGCATCTCACCGGCATGGGCGGACTCTTCGGCGGGTTGATGAGTTTCTATTTGGGAATAGGCATGATGCCCTCATGGGGTATGCCGGGTCTCTTGCTCACCCTCTCCTTACTACTCATGTACGCGCGAGTGCGCGTAAACGCTCACACGCCCGCACAGGTATGCGTAGGATGGTTGCTGGGTATTACATGTACCTTTATCCCTTATTGTATCTACCAATATGTCGTATAAGATCCGTATATATATCATTCTCTTTCTCGGCCTTGCATTGTGTGGGAGCGCACGAGCACAGGAGTTAGGCAATGAGACCAGCATCTCGCTTCTCACCTGTGCGCCCGGCGAAGCGCTCTACGAACGCTACGGCCACACCGGAATACGTATATACGACCCCGCACAAGAGTTGGATATCACCTTCAACTATGGTATCTTCGATTTCAACACCGACCATTTCTATTGGAAATTTGTCAAAGGAGAGACCTGGTATGAATTAGGCTACAGTTCCACCCGATGGTTTCTCCACGAATACGAGCAAGAGCACCGTCCGGTCTATGAGCAGGTTCTCAACCTCACCTCCGTACAGCGGGATGAACTCATCAAAGCACTGCTCACCAACTACCGCCCCGAGAACCGCAAATACCTCTATAACTTCGTCTTCGACAACTGCGCCACACGGCCGTATATCCTGATACGCAGTGTATTAGGCAACAGCCTCATCTCCGGCTATACCGGTAATACCGGCGTTACCTACCGCCGCTTCATCCGCCATTATACAGGTGCGCTCTCATGGTCCAACGCCGGTATCAACCTCCTCTTTGGTCCCAGGGCTGACAAACCGATGAGTTCCGAAGAACGGCTCTTCCTGCCCGAAGAATTGATGTATTTCATGCAACAGGCGCATCTACCGGACGGAACGCAGGTAGTAAGCCGTGGCGAGATAGCACCGTTTGCGACCAGCTCTACTCCATGGTACGCTTCCTGGCCGCTCGGTCTCGCAGCGTATTTCGTAGTAGTATTCCTCTTCAGTCTCTATGACCGTAGCCGCCGACATTGGTCATGGGGAGTAGAACTGGCAGCCGGCATCCCGTATGTACTGCTGCTGGCAGTGGTGGCATTCCTTACGTTTTTCTCCTGTCACCCGTTGGTTGGATTCGGGTGGCGGTTATTGATTATTCCTCTTACCCATTTATGCGCAAGACTTATCTATATTATACGTTGATTCTCCTGACGGGGGCAATGAGTGTGACAGCGACACCGCGGCTGACAGTAGTGGCTGTTGTGGACGGGATGACGACAGAGAACCTGACGATGCTTCGTCCGTACTGGCAGCAAGGCGGTTTGCGGACGCTGAGTGAAGAAGCTTTTCAGACCTCTGTCAACTATCCTCATCTGGTATATGGCGGCAATGAGACGACGGCCACACTCATGACCGGCACTACGCCTGACAGACATGGTTATACCATGGATGCGTATTTTCTGCGCCGTGACCGAAAACAGCACGCAATGTTGGAAGACAACGAGGTTTCAGGTATCGGTACGCAGGCGCACCTGTCACCGCGCGCACTTCTCTCGCTGACAATGACTGACCGCATGAGACTCCGTCATCCGCAATCGAAGATCTACGCTGTCGGTATTCACCCCGAGACAACGGTTCTTTTAGCCGGTCACTCGGCAAACGCCTGCTGCTGGTTAGATAGCGACCTACACCAGTGGGTAGCAACTACAGCATATAGCGAAGGACTGCCTACAGCTGCTTATGAACAGAACAACAGCGGACGTATCGCTACCTTGGCGGCACGGCAGTGGCTGCCACGCATGGACATACCCGCCTACTCGGCCCCTACTCCACAAGAGCGGAAAAAGGGCTTTAGTTATGAGGTGAACGAGGTTTTCCCTTATGCGCCGGAGGCGAACACATTGGTGATCGATCTGGCACTCGCTCTCCAGCAGTCAGAAAAGATGGGTACAGATGCTACACCGGATTTGCTGATGCTGCAACTCAACACCCTCTCTCCCCAGGCGCAGTCCGACCGGATAGCCAGTGCCGAACACGAAGACATGTATCTTCGCCTCAATCAGGACTTGGGTTTTCTCATGGAGCAGTTGGATCGCCGTATTGGACGTGCCAACTATCAGATACTGGTGGTAGGAAGACCTGTTCTCGGTACTGCAGCTCAGACACTGAGCGATATCCATATGCCGGTACAGCAATTCAATGCAGACCGTGCAGCGGCGCTGACCGGCACATATCTCATGGCATTATACGGTCACGAACGATGGGTGGACGGCGGCTATGGCCAGTCTGTCTATCTCAACCGCACGCTCATCGAGCAGAAACGGTTGAGTCTGGAAACTATCCAACGCCAGGTAGCCAATTTCCTGATGGATTTTGAGGGGGTGCAGATAGCTATGCCGGGATACGAAGCGATGCGATACCCGATGCTATGCACCACCCTGTGCAAGCGCCATACAGGCGATGTGGTATTTCTCCTACAGCCGGGATGGCAACTCATGCAGAGTGACAATAGCGCCATTGACCACGTGATTGACGACGCACCGGCATCGCCCATAATGTTATGGAGCGGTACTATACGGACCATGCCGCAAGGCACAATCAACGCTACAGACATAGCCGACCTCATTTTCTGAAATCATTAATAATATACATATAAAACCATGTTACTTTACGAAATCAAAGTTAATTACGAGCGCCAGACAGGCGAGGACAATCCGGGTAAAGTCAAAGAGACCTATCTGGTAGAGGGTGTTAACTGCGCCGATGTGGAAAACCGTCTGATGGAGGAAATCAAACCTTTCATCTTTGGTGATTGCGAAGTGTCGAGTTGCAAGAAAGTGCAGTACTTTGACATATTCCCGAACGAGGGTAGTGAATATTGGTATAAAGCACGCGTAGAGATGATAACTATTGACGGCGACAAAGAGACGCGTAAAGCAGTTTCCGTACTGGCTCAGGCGAACACGCTGGATGACGCGGTTCATGCCCTCAAGCAATATCTCTCCTCGCTCGATTGCGAGATTATCTCGGTGGCCAAATCGCCGGTTATGGATTTCCTTCGTGCCGTACAATAAGCCATGCCGCTGCAATTTGACATACGAGCTATTCTGAGGAGCAAAGCTCCGAATGCCCATGTGCCGGAGTTTCTCATCCGATACCTGGAGCGTATCGCGCATGTGAAACAGATGAACACATTCTTGCGCAAGTACCCTGATTTGCGCGGCTATGATTTCATCCGTGTCGTCATTTCGGAGGAGTTGGGCTGCTCCGCCGCCATTCATGGTACAGAAAACATCCCGACGGACGGACGGCCTGTGATTTTTGTATCCAACCATCCGTTAGGTGGTTTGGACGGGATGATCATTGCCCGGATGATTCACGAAGCGCGGGCGGACAAACGCGAGTTGAAGGTGATAGTAAACGAGTTGCTGATGTTTATGGAGCCTATCGCCGATCTTTGGGCACCGGTGAACAAGACCGGCCGTCTCACCCGCGAACAGGCAGAGGAACAACAACGCATGTGGGCCTCTGAAACGGATGTGCTCACCTTTCCTGCCGGAGCCTGCAGCAGGCTCCAGCGTATCGACGGTCATTGGACAATACAGGATTTGGAATGGCAAAAGAACTTCGTCCAGCGTGCACGGGAGTACCAACGCGACGTAGTGCCCATTTATTTTGAAGGACATAACAGCCGTTTCTTCTACATACTGGCGTATCTCCGCAAACTGCTGCACATCAAACTCAACATAGAGATGTTATACCTCGTGGATGAGATGTACGGCGCGTATGGCAAGCACTTCACCGTACATGTTTTGCCTCCTGTCCCTTATTCCACTTTTGACACTTCCAAGACACCCAAAGAATGGGCTCAATACGTTAAATCAATCATTTATAATTATAAGCAATGAAAGCAATTATACCCCCTGTGGAGACATCACTTCTGGAGCGTGAGTTAGATGGTCATCTGCTTCGTCCTACCAACAAGGCGGATAATCTCATTTATGATATTACGGCGCATGAGTGCCCGTCCGTAATGCGGGAGATAGCGCGTCTGCGCGAAATCAGTTATCGTGACGGCGGCGGAGCAACAGGCCAAGAGATGGATATGGATGAGATGGACACGATGGACAAGCCCTATCACCAGCTCATCGTCTGGGATCCCGAGCACCGTCAGATTGTAGGCGGATACCGTTACCTCCTCGGCTCCGAAGCCGAATTGCGGAACGGTCAGCCCTTTATCACCTCTGCCCACCTCTTCCATTACTCCGATCGCTTCATCCGCGAATACCTGCCTATTGCCGTAGAGTTCGGACGGGCGTTTGTACAGCCTGCCTACCAGACACGCGAGATGGGAGTCAAGGCGCTCTTTGCCCTTGATAATATCTGGGACGGTATCGGCGCACTGATATATAACCACCCCGAGCTGCGGTATATGTTCGGCAAGGTAACAATCTATCCCGATTACAACGCTACGGCACGTGAACTGATATACCATTATCTGGATCGCTTCCATCGCGGCGACAAGTCGCTTATTGCACCTTACCGGGAGCAGCCTATCATGGATATCCCTACTCCCTTTGAGGACGGGGATCTGGCGCAGAACTACCATCTGCTCCAGCACGCCGTACGCGAGCAAGGCACGGTCATTCCCCCTATGTTCACAGCCTATCTCAACATAACCAATGACTTGAAGTTCTTCGGAAATGCCATCAACGATGAGTTGGCTAACGTATATGAAACAGGTATTATGGTAGATTTGGAAACTGTCTATCCAGAGAAGAAAGAACGCTATATCGCTCCTTACGTACAATGGCTCAGCAATCGCAAATAACCCATAACCTCGCAGAGGTTCGTACACATATTCCCTCCTCCGTCACGCTGGTATGCGTCAGCAAGTACCAGCCTATCGAAGCTATTCGCGAGGCGTATGAAGCCGGAGAACGACATTTCGGCGAAAGCCGTGTACAGGAACTCAAGACCAAGATCCCTGCCCTACCGGCGGATATACACTGGCATTTCATCGGCCATCTCCAGACCAATAAGGTACGCGACCTGCTCAAACTCCGTCCGTATCTCATTCATTCCGTGGACTCGCTCCGTCTGCTGCAGACGATCAACGACGAGGCAGCCAGACAGGGAATCGTACAGGATATACTGTTAGAGGTACATGTAGCCCGGGAGATGACCAAATCCGGCTTCTTACCCGAGGAGATAAACGAGCAAATGGTACATGCCCAATCGGTACATTACCCGAATGTGCGCATCTGCGGTCTCATGACAATGGCTACGAACACGGATGACGAGAGTGAAATCCGCCGGTGCTTCATGCAAATCAGCGATTTGAAATCTCAAATCTCCCTTGGGGACTGCGTTCTCTCCATGGGCATGAGCGAAGACTACCGTATTGCTATAGACTGCGGTGCCACAATGGTTCGTATAGGCTCAGCTATCTTCGGAGAACGCGCCGGCAACGAAGCATTCTTAATGCGGAACGGTCAACATATACGTGCAGTATTTTTTGACCAGGACGGTATTCTCTTTGACTCGATGCCGTATCATGCAAAGGCATGGGAGAAGGCGATGCAGGAGAATGGCATTCCATATACCGCCACGGAGTGTTACCTCAACGAAGGCCGCACCGGTTCGGGTGTTATTCAGGAGATATACGAACGCTTGCATGGCACAAACGCCCCGCAAGAACTCATTGATAGGATTTACAGCACGAAATCCGACTATTTCTTGGAACTCACAGGCGGTCAACTGCCGCCGCTCGTGCCCAGTGTACGAGATGTGCTGCAGTTCCTGCATTCCCACGGAGTACAATGCTGGGTAGTCACCGGCTCCGGTCAGCGCAACCTCATCAATAATCTCAACGAGACTTTTGACGGTGTGTTTACCGGTATCATATCCGCTTTCGATGTGCAATATGGCAAACCCAACCCGGAGCCGTATCTCAAAGCCTGGGAGCGGTCCGGTTTTAAGAAAGAGGAGTGTTTCGTAGTGGAAAACGCTCCGCTGGGTGTCCGGGCTGGTAAGGGTGCCGGGCTATACGCGATTGCCGTAAACACAGGTATTCTCCCGGATTCCGCACTTGCTGAAGAAGGTGCGGATAAGATTTTCCCGAATATGGCAGCACTCTTAGCATGGTTGAAACAATGAATACAAAATCCCATTTTGCGTTAGTCACCGGTGCGTCGTCCGGTATCGGTCTGGCGCTCGCGAAAGGTCTTGCTGCGCGCGGGTTCAACCTCCTTATCGTCAGCAACGTAGAAGAGATACACTCTACTGCGGAGGGGCTGCGAGCCACTTATCCGGCGATAGAGGTACTTCCGTTAGTGATGGATCTGAGCCGGCAGTCCTCCGCGCGCGAACTATACAACTATACGCGTGCGCAAGGAATAGAAGTGGAGGTGCTGGTGAATAACGCCGGCGTTTATCACGACTGCGATATACTGGACGACAGCGAGGCATTCACGGAGCTGATCATGAACCTGCATATGCATACCCCCGCTATGTTGTGCTATCTATTCGGACAAGAGATGCGTGAGCGCAAACACGGCTATATCCTCAATGTCTGTTCCGTAACCAGCAAGATAGTAGCGCAACGGCTGGGCACCTATGCCTCCACCAAATCGTTCCTGGCGGCCTTCACCCGGTCGCTGCATATAGAGCTGAAGCCTTACGGCGTTTATGTAACCAATGTCAGTCCGGGAGCCGTGGATACGGGACTGTTCAGCATCCCTCAATGGGTGACCAAAGCGGGCAGATGTTTAGGTATCATCGCTTCGCCCGAGATGCTTTCTCGAAGAGCGCTCCGCGCACTATTCCACGGGCGGAGCAAAGTCACTGTTCCTGCCGTATTCTGGCATCTGCTGACGTTTGTCATTCTCCTTATTCCTACGTGGATGCTACGTCTCATCCGCAGACTCGGCTGGTTCTGATGTACGTTCATCTGGATTGCAATAATTTCTTCGTCAGTTGCGAGTTGGTCTCGCGACCGGAACTGAAGGGCACTCCTGTTGTCGTAGCCAATAACAACGATAACGGCGGGGGAATCATACTTGCTCTGAACCAGGAAGCGAAAGCGGTCGGCTTGAAGCGCGGCAATCCTATTTTTCAAGTCAAACAACTCATTGAGACCCACCGCGTGACCATCATTGATGTGCACCACCACCTCTACCGTGATATCTCCCACCGCATCATGGATCTGGTTCGCGAGACAGAGATGGTCCTGAATTTCGTACAGTATAGCGTAGATGAGTTCTTCGGCGAGATGCCTGACGACGACCCTGTAGCACTGAGAGGCTATTTGCAGCAGCTCAAGGAGATGATTTTGGACAAGGCCTCCATCCCCGTCAGCTGTGGAGCCGGACAGAGTTACACGCTTGCCAAAATCGCGACCCATTTCGCAAAACGCTATCCCGGTTACCGCGGGATATGTATCATGGGCCCTGACAAACGGAAGAAAGCGCTCTCCCTTCTGCCCATCGAAGAAGTATGGGGTATCGGTCGCAGGAGAGTGAAAGACATGCAGGCGAACGGTATTAAGACAGCATTGGATTTCGCTCTTCGGAACGAGAATGCGCTCCGTAAGTATTATGGTGTGACCGCAGCCAGAACATGGAAAGAGCTGAACGGAATACCGGCTATCACACTGGCGAGCCATGAGAAACAGAAATCCATCATGTACAGCCGCACGTTTGCTGGGATGACCTCCAGCATAGAGGTTCTCCGACGCGAGTTGAGCAATTACGCCGTAGCTGCTACAAGACGCCTGAGGGTGCAGAAAGCATTATGCCGGACAGTGACCATTTTCCTGGCAACCAACCGCCATCGCAACGACCTCGCGCAATATACCAATGAGGCTACTCTCCGGCTTCCTACCGCTACGGACGACTCCTCGCAGGTCATCGCTGCCATGATGCACCTCCTGCAAAAGATATATCTGCCTAACTACCAGTACAAGCAGGCGGGCGTCATTCTCGGGGACATACAGCACTCCGACTCAATCCAACTCGATCTCTTTGTCCAGAACCAGTCACAGGATATAGAACGCCATCGACGGCTCATGAGAGCTATCGATGGCATCAACTCCAAATACGGCAGCAACCGGGTTCGTTTCGCTGTCCAGGGCCGTGACGCTCAGGACGAACAACCGACCGGATTCATGCGCCCCAGGCGTATAGAAGACGATCAGTCCAAGTAATAATCCACGGTAGTTACTACACGCACGTGTTTGATCCACGGCTGGTATTGGTCATTCTCGATGGAGAACTGGCCCTGGCTGGCGCGACGGATAGAACCGAGCGAGCACTGCGCATCGTCAGCGAACTTCTGCGCTACGGCACGGGCGTTCTGCGTAGCCTCTTCAATCATAGCCGGCTTGAGTTCGGGCAGACCGTTATACTGGTAGTCCAGATCCCACTTATTGGAAGAAACGATGATGCCTTCCTTGAGCAGGTCTGCTTCCTTGCCTTGGGAAGCGATAACCAGTTTCACTTTGTCTGTAGATACAATGATGGAAGTGCGGAGGGTATAGCGGTACTCCGGACGGTTGTTGCCGTAGTAGTTCTCCCAGTTGTTGTCCACCGAAATCGGTCCCTGGCGAAGGTCGCTCTCCTCGAATCCCAATGCGAGCAAGTGTTTCTTCACTTTCTCCGATACATTGCTGATCTGCTGATAGAGCGACGGCAGATCATTGCCGTTCCATGCGAACGAAAGCGGCCATACTACGTAATCCGCCTCCACCTCACGGGTACTCAATCCTTTTACGGTCACTGCGCGGTCTTTGTCAGCGAACTTGCTGATACCGCAATAGACGAACAAGCCTGCGAGGCTCAGTCCGAGCGCAACCAATGCGCCTGCTAATACATTATTTTTCATACGCATTTATTAGTTTTGAAATGTCTGTTTCTTCTTTCGCACTGCAAAGGTACTGCTTTTTTACGACATATGCAAATTATTTCTAATTTTTCAGCCTATAAGACGCAAGTAAGGGTCAGTAAGAGTCAAGTAAGACTTCAGTAAGACCTAAGTAAGACTTCAGTAAGACTCAAATCGGACTTAGAATTGCTATATTCATTCAACAAAATGCAAGAATTTATCATTTTTTTGCAAAAATATTTGGTCATATCAAAAAAAAGCAGTACCTTTGCACTCGGTTTTGAAAACAAGACTACTTAGGGTGCTATCGTCTAGTGGCCTAGGACAACGGCCTCTCACGCCGTAAACCCCGGTTCGAGTCCGGGTAGCACTACTAAAAAAGCCTGCAGTTCGCAGGTTTTTTTGTGCTACCAACGGCTCAAACTCGGGGGTTCTTATCTCACTTTCGTTCGAACGATTATTGCTCCGCCGAGCAATTCTCGAGTCCGGGTAGCACTACAAAAAAGGAACGCTCTCGCGTTCCTTTTCCTTTTCTACTTGTGGCTTTCTACTTATCGTGTTTGTGTTCGTAAACTGCTTCGTCCACATTGATGATGTAGTCGCCCATCTTCTCGAGTTCAAGGATAATATCCATATAATTGACACCGGTGGTGTAGTCGTACTCATGCTCGGTGATGGATTGCATGTTTTGGTTCTTGAGTTCGTCGCGGAAGTTATTGATTTCGTTCTCCATATTGGTCATCTCGAAGAACTCGTCCTGCGTAATGGACCCGCGTTCGAGTGCATCCACCATCTTTGCCTGCGCACCGGTGAGGAGATAAATCATCTGCTCGACGTTCTTCTCCTGATCCGCCGTAAAGGTGATATTGCCGTCGTGCTTGTGGCGGATATAGCGCGAGAGGTTGTAGTTGGCGTCGCCCACGGACTCCAGTTCGCTGACGATACGGAGCATCTTGTGTACCTCATGCTTGGACTGGTCGGAGAGTCGGCCGTCGGCTACCTGGTTGAGGTACTGCGCTATCTCGTATTCCATACGGTCGCAGATGCCTTCGTATTTCTCGATACGCGAGAATATCTTGGTGAATTGGGTGTTGTCCTTCTCGTAGAAGAGCTCATGTACCATACCTATCATGCGTTGCGCACGGAGGGCGAAGACATGCACCTCTTTCCATGCCTGGAGGATAGAGAGCTCGGAGGTGGACATCAGACCGCCGGAGATAAACTTGAGCTGGCTGTCCGTATCTTTCTGTTCCGGTTTGGACGGGATGATAGTGCTCACTACGCGCTCTAAGACAGGTATGAACCATATAAGAATCATCGTGTTCGTTACGTTGAACGCCGTGTGGAAGGTAGCAAGAACGGCATTCAGTTTGTCCGGCGACACGTCAGACGGTACGCCCGGCGTGAAATCCACGCCCCACAGCTCACACACACCGCCTACAAACCAGCGGAAGACGCACAGCACCCATACGACACCGAAGAGGTTGAACACCAAGTGCGCAAGAGCCGCACGGCGTGCCTGCACCGAGGCGGAGAGCGCCACCACATTGGAGGTAATGGTAGTACCGATGTTCTCGCCTAACACCAGCGCGATACCCATATCAACAGGCAGCACGTGAGTTGAGCAGAGCGTCATCGTGATAGCCATGATTGCCGCCGAGGACTGTACGGCAAAAGTCAGTATTCCGCCTACTAACAGATACAGGAAATAGCTTCCGTAACCCCAGGACGAAGTAGCAATGAAGAAATTGCGAACCGGAGTCATTTCGTCCAAGTGCATGTCGGTGGCATTAATTTTCAGGGTTGTCAGACCAAGCAGCATGAGCGACAGACCAATGAGGAAATCGCCGAGGTTGGCATTCTTCTTGGTGTAGATAAGCGCTACAGCCATTACGATAGTGGCATACACAACCAGTCGCAAATCAAACGATCCGCCGCCGAGCACCATGATCCACGCCGTGAAGGTCGTACCGATGTTGGCACCCATGATGACCGAGATAGCCTGCGCCAGCGAGAGAATACCCGCCGAGACGAAACTGACGGTCATGACCGTTGTAGCCGTGGAAGACTGAACCGCCGCGGTAATGAACGCACCGGTGAGTACGCCGGAGAAACGGTTGGTAGTCATCGTGCCAAGCACATTGGAGAGCTTGCTACCTGCCATCTTCTGCAGGCCTTCACTCATCACCTTCATTCCGTACATCAGCATCGCCACGGAACCGATGAGTGTAATAATCTGGAGTAATAAAGTCATATAGATTGTTTGCTATTTTCGCACATATACGAATTTGGGTGCAAAGTTACTGCTTTTTTTTGATATATGCAAGAGGGGAAGGTATTTTCTGCGACAAATCTAATTTGCCGAGAAAGAAGAAAGGGACAGCCTGCTCGGATGAGGAGCAGGCTGATGTTTAGAGACTCACGGTACCACCCTCGAGAGCAGAGCCGACGAACCGGGTTAGCGGGGGATTGAGAGGGCGAAAGGGTTACCAGACAGCGATACAGCGGAAGACCGGAAAATCCGGATATTCTGGACCTCTACGCGAATCAGGAAGATTGCCCAAGCTTGGTCGAAGCTACTTAGTTATTCACAAGGTTTTGATAGGTATTTTTCTTTAAGATCATCGTATTTCAAACCCTGTACGACTCTTTCTTTAGGTAAATAGGACGGATGGAAGATACTTTTGGTTGAATCATACAAATGATATTTGACTCCACACAGATCCATTATTCCATGAATAATATCATCTGTGCATGTAGGGACAGACTCATCCAAATGCAAGTTATTATTTTTTTTGTATTCCTCATTAGCCCATAATATTAACGGAGGTTCACACATGGTAGGCGTAATTCCACCGCCAAATGACCTACCTGAACTTTTTACGCAATCAAATACTTCTTCTCCATGGTCTGAGAAATATAACATTGCACTCATGCCGCCTTGTTTACGAACCATCTCAATACATGTTCTTATGATGTAATCGTTATACAAGGTACCATTATCATAGGCATTTAGTGTTTCTACTTCTTTTTGTGTTAATTCCTCGGCAAACGGGCTACAAATACCTTCTTTTGAGTCAAACTGAACAAAGGATTTTTCATAACGCTCATTATAATCAAAATGATTTCCTATTAGATGAAGAAATATCACCTTTTGTTCTGTTGTATCCTTTAGTGCATCTTCGAGTTGAGGAATAATAGAAGAATCTCGCGCACAACTCTTTTCGTCGCTATATACATCGCTTTGTTTAGCCATCGTTCGGTAAGATGTAGGAGTGTATGTATCTATGGCAAATGCTCCGTTTCCTGTTTTTCCTTGATTGTCGTACCAAAATGTTTTGTATCCACCGGCACGTAGTATTTCTACAATATTCGCTTCTTTTTTATACAAATCGGGATGTTCGTAATTCGTAAATGTCAATATCTGTTTCATACATGCTAATGTTTGAATAGCCGGAGAGCACACATTGTTATAAGCTACAAGTTCATCGCTTATTTCCATTAACATAGGATTTGTGGGACGAGAATATCCATATAACTGCATATGATGGCGGTTTTGGCTTTCTCCTATGATAATTAGAAATGTTTTCTTTCCGGCAGGCAAAGAATTAGTGACATCTAATAAAATGTCAGCTCTATTCTTGTAGAATTCTGCTACTTCCCTCATTTCACGTTGATATTTGTAAAAACTTTTATAAAAGTCTATCATCGGTATTTTAGAGCGGAAGGGGTTTATCAGACTCAAACCCATAAATATGATAATTGCCAATATTTGAACATAACGCGGAATGGTTATGTTTTGCTTGTTTGCTTGTTTGAATAACAAATATAGTGATATGACTATGCCCGACACATACACTATTGCCCAAACATATACTTTTATGGGAAGCGTTGCAAAGAGATTTGTAGCTTCGTTGGGATTTGTATTAAAGATAACCCAGAAATCTGTGCTTTTCAGAATAACATTATTGCCCATCAATATAAAGGATTGCACTATCATATTTGGAGCAAAGGCGACCAATAAAAATAATACCGCAAGGATTTTGCGCCATTTTCCTTGACATAGCATCAAAATGATGCTGACCATACATGCATAAAGCAGATTCAATGAAATACGGATGGATGTGTCCCAACCATCTGCCGTGAACGCAAAAAGGAAAGGGAAGAACAACAATACAAGCGAATACAGCAATACAGAGTAATTGCAGAGAAGGTAATCAAAAAACTTTTTCATATGTTTCAAAATATACAATAAAAAAGCGAATAACTGGTTGTTATCCGCTCTCTGTGGCCGTAGGAATTGCCTTGGTAGTTAGATAGCAATGCAGTTACTCGCCGAGTATATTTTGATACCCCAACGCGCCCAGTGGACTTTCGTCCAAGGGCACGGGCGGGTGCATATACACTCCGTGAGCATCTACAATACTTGTTCTTTTAACTACCGTTTTGAAAGTTCCTACGTTTCAGAGAGTAGAAAACAAGCGTTGCAAACGCTTTAGTTAATATGTCATTTTCTCCGGTTTAACGTCTAGGAGAGGGACGTATATTTAATATTCCGCCTATAAAGTTGTTTTATACCATAGGCGGGTGTTATTACATTGTTTGATACAAAGACACCGGTCCTTCGTGCCAGCGTTTGGTACTTTCCTGTTCCAATTGTTTATACATCGCAGAGGAATACACGCGGCGGATGGATTCTATCGTACTGATATGCTCGTCCTCAGCCAACATGTCTGCCACCCAACTTACTTTGAACGGCAGAAGCAGATACAGATTTTGTTGTGTAATCTCGCTCATGGCAGAATCTCCTTTGCTTTTACAAATGTCAAGGCTTTGAGTGCCTGTTCGGTATGGAACAGATACTGATCCACTAAATCGTAGGTGCGCAGTTCTACAAGCAAGTTCTCCTTGCTCATCACGCCTCCTTCGTACAAGGTGAAGCATGCATAAACACGGTCGTTGGCTACCGGACCATACACCACATCGTAATTGTGAGTAAAGGTGCGGTTCAAACGGTTATTCATGACGAACTCCAACCACTCGTCTGTCGGTGAATCGAAAAAAGCGCAATGGAACTGTTTCACAACCTCCAAGTCCAATTCGTACTCATTGACATAGCCTTTTCGGACACCGCTGTCCCTCATGCGTTTGCGCACCCAATCTTCCGCCTGTTTAACGGAAGTAGTGGTATAGAAGCCTGTTCCGTAATCCAATGTGCGGGTGGCTTGGCGTATCTCCGGCGTCGGGACGCGCTCTAAACTGCCGTGATAGACTCTCATTGCTTTCTTTTATTGATAAATTCGTCAATATCTTCCATAATCCACTGCGCACTTTGCGTGTGCAACGGCTCGTAACCTGCTTCCAGATATTCCAAGACACCGTATTGGTCAAGGATGCGCATGGATTGCTCCCCCGTCAAGTGATGCCGCTGTTTGTATTGCTCAATGCAAAAAGCAAGGAACAGTGATATTTCGTTACTTCGCGTGGACATGTCTATGCAACTTTCGGCTACAAAGGTACTGCATTTTTTTGAATTGTGCAAATATATTTGCAGAAATCGTTCGAGAGAAGGAGATTTTAATTACTTTTTCACGATAGCTTTGTTCTCAAAGCCGTCAATGTACATCTCCAGAGGCTTGTCGAGGCGCACGTGGCGCACCAACTCCGTCTCTTCTACTGCCGGCAGGGCATCGAGGACGGACTGGTCATACGCATCCGTCAGGGGGCGTGCCCACGGGTCCACATTCATATAGCCGACATTGAAGGAAGTCATGTTCTGGAAGAAATGGGAACCCTGCGAGGGTTCGATGCGGAAGTTCTCCAGGCTGCACTCGGCTATCGCTTTCGCCTCGCTGATGTCGCTCCACTGGACGGGCACACCGAGCGTGGGAATCTGCGAACCCCAGCGGCCGTAACCGATAAGCAGGTATTGCCGTCCTTCGGTACGCAGGCGGTTGTTCCACTCGCGGAGAGTAGCCGCCATCTCACGCGTCCGGAGCACATCGAACGCCTCTTTCTTCAGATAGATGATGTCCGTCACTTCTTCAATCTTACCCACGCCGAGCGCACTGCCCGAACGCAGGAAAGCGCCGGTCTCATCGATACTCTCCCACTCCACTTTGGCAGAGAGCGAGTCCGATGAAATCGGGCGGATCTGCAGTACGTGGAAGATCTGCGGCTCGTGCTCCAGATTGACCGCAAACTCAATCTCTACGGGGCATTTGATTTCCTGTTGCGCGATATCAAGCAGCGTGCGGATGATCTCTGCCAACGGGAAAGTGTTGAACTTCAGTTGCGGCGCAAAAGTGATGATACGCGGTCCGTCGGGATAGCACGAATCGACGATACGCATGTTCTCGCGGTCGTAAGTCGAGGCGATGAGTCTGAGGCTCTCGAACTGTCCGCAGTCGTGTATCGGGAAACGCTCCAGGTTGACGGCATCGTCTATGGAAGTCTTGAATTTCTCCGGGCTGAGCGAGAGCGCAAGCATCGATTGCTGGGTCTCCCGCATTGCCAGATCCACCGTCGAAGTCTGCATCACATTCTTCGGATATTTGGGCGAAAAACGCAGCACTTGTTCGCCATCCACTACGGCTTTTCCGAGTCCGTAAGCAATCTTGACAATACCGTCTTCGGGTTTTTCTTTGCCCACCGGGTAGAAATTGATGCTTCGCGCTACGCCGGAGATGACCGGAAAATAGTAGTTTCCTTCGGTTTCACCGGATACTTCCTGCAGCACGATTGCCATCTGTTCCTCGCTCGGCACGTTGCCCGTAGAGATGATATATCCGCGCGAAGCGGCAAAATAGACGGACGCATAGACCGATTTAATAGCTTTGGTGAGCAGACGGAGTTGTTGGTCTTCGTTCTCCGTGTGCGGGATCATATAGGTATTGTACACGCCCGCGAAAGGCTGGTAGTAGTTGTCCTCCAGTTTGCTGGACGAACGGATGGCAAGCGGCCGTTGCGTGACGCGGATGAAATGGCGCAGGGCATGCACTAGTTCCGATGGCAGCGAGGCGGAGACGAACTCCGAGAGCAGTTCCTCATCCGTCAAATCTGCGTTGATGACGTATTGCAGTCCGTTCTTGTTGATGAACCGGTCAAACCAGTCGGTAGTAAGAACCATCGTCCGCGGCACGAGCACACGGACATCCTGCCAGCGGTCGTAGAGGTCGTGTTTCTGCAGCATGTGATTGAGGAACGCAAGTCCCCTGCCCTTGCCGCCCATCGCTCCGTCGCCGCAACGGGCGAACCAGATGGTGTCGTTATAGGTGTCCTGCGCGTATTTCGCCACCACGCCCAGCGCCTGGTTGATACGGTAGTCGTGGATGAGACGGATATTCGTCTGGCGGATGTTCTCTATGTCCGCATCGTCCTGAATGGTCAGTTTGTGCACCTCATGCCCGATGGCGAAAAGTCCGCGGGCAAAGAGCCATTTAGAGAGGTAGTTATTGTCGCTCAGACGGCGGAAAGCTGCCGATGAAATCGACGAGATGATACGTTCAAAGCCCTCCAGATCCGACGCACGCCCTATTTCTTTGCCCGTCCTCGGATCGACCGCCACGAAATCACCGAAGCCGAACTCGCGCTCGATATAGGCGCTCAACTCCTGGGTAAGCGTCTTGGATTTCTTGACCACAAACCCCACATTGAGTTTGCGAGCCACCGATTTGATGGACTCCTGCGAGGACTGCATGAGGAACGGCATCGTCGGATTGTCTTCCCGGATCAACCGGCATAAATCGACACCGGCATCGAGTTTCTCTGCGGACGAGGGTTCGCCTTTGTGCAGCACAAATCCCACATCGGAGATAACACCGATGATGTTCTCCTTGTAGCGGTTGTACAGCTCGATGGCTTCGTCATAACAGGTTGCCATCAGCACTTTCGGCCGCGCTCTCTTGCGCAGAAGCTGCTGCTTCTCGTTCAGCGCGTCGCGGATGGCTATCTGATTTTGGTGAAGCACTAATTTATAGAGTAGCGGCAGATAGGTAGAGTAATACCGCACGGAGTCCTCGACCAGAAGGATTGCCCGCACGCCCTCGGAGAGAATGTCGTGCTCGGCGTTCATGCGGTCCTCAATCAGTTTGATAATAGCGATGATGAGGTCGGTGGAGTTGTTCCAGTTGAAGAGGTAGTCGATATTGGTCTTGTCCTGCTGCTCCACGCGGCGATAGACCTCTTTGCCGAACGATGAGAGCAGCACGATCGGACAATCCGGCAGCAGCCTTTTGCTCTCCGCCGCGAAATCAAACACATCCAACCCGCCCGCGCTATAGACGGTAATAATAAGGTCGAAGGGGGCATCGGCATCGTGGCTTTCTGCTTTTGACTTTTGACTTTTGACTAAGTCGAGTGCTTCGTCTGTCGTTTCCGCGCGAGTTATAGACGGCGGATTAGAGAGGTTGAGTTCGGCGTATTCCTGTGCGATCTGCACGTCTATACGTCCGTCCTCCTCCAGCGCGAAGCTGTCGTAGTTGTTGCACACGAGCAGTATGCGCCTCACGCGCCGCTCCATCAGGGATGTGTAAGTGTTGGTATTCATCTATGCTAATCCTTGCTCAATTGCTAAAGCACCTTCTCACAAGTATTATACTAATCCTTGCTCGAAGGCTGAAGACTTTCTCGCAGATTATACTAATCCTTGCTCGACCATGGCGTTTGCCACCTTCATGAAGCCGGCGATGTTGGCACCCTTGACGTAGTTAATATAGGGTTTGCCGTCGGGACCGAGGTTATCGGGTTCGGTGCCGTATTTGAGGCATGCGGCATGGATGTCCGCCATGATGGTACGGAGACGGGCGTCCACCTCTTCTGCCGTCCATTTCAGACGCATGGAGTTCTGGGTCATCTCTAAGCCGGATGTAGCTACGCCGCCGGCGTTACTTGCCTTGCCGGGACTGTAGAGAATCTTCGCATTCTGGAAGACAGCGATAGCTTCCGGCGTAGAAGGCATGTTCGCGCCTTCGCATACGCAGAAACAGCCGTTCGCCATCAGTTTCTCGGCATCGGCTTTCTCTATCTCGTTCTGAGTTGCGCACGGCATGGCGATGTCACATGGTACAGACCACGGACGCTCGTTCTCGAAGTATTTCGCCTGCGGATATTTGGTCACGTACTCTTTGATACGTCCGCGGCGGACGTTTTTGAGCTCGAAGACATAGTTCAGTTTCTCCTCGTTCAGTCCTTCCTCGTCGTAGATAAAGCCGTTGGAATCGGAGAGCGTGAGCACTTTGGCACCCAGACGCATTGCTTTCTGCGCAGCGAACTGCGCTACGTTTCCTGCACCGGAGATGCAGACGCGCTTGCCCTCAAAAGACTCGCCCCGTGTCGCTAACATCGCCTCTGCGAAATAGCAAGCTCCGTAACCCGTTGCCTCCGGACGCATGAGACTGCCGCCCCACATCTGGCCCTTGCCTGTCAGCGTACCCGTGAACTCGTCACGCAGTCTTTTGTACTGGCCGAACATATAGCCTATCTCGCGTCCGCCGACTCCGATGTCGCCTGCCGGCACGTCTGTGTCAGCACCTATATGACGCTGGAGTTCTGTCATAAAACTCTGGCAGAAACGCATCACTTCCGCATCCGATTTACCGCGCGGAGAGAAGTCCGAACCGCCCTTGGCACCACCCATCGGCAGCGTCGTCAGCGCATTCTTGAAAGTCTGCTCGAACGCAAGGAACTTCATAATTGACAGATTTACAGAGGCATGAAAACGGATACCGCCTTTGTACGGACCGATGGCGCTGTTCATCTGCACGCGGAAACCGCGGTTGATCTGCACTTCTCCCTGATCGTCCATCCACGGCACGCGGAACATAATCACGCGTTCGGGCTCCACGATACGCTCCATCACTTTCTGCTCGCGCAGATACGGATACGCCATAATCATCGGAGCCACCGACTCCACTACTTCTTTTACTGCTTGGTGAAACTCGTTCTCACCGGGGTTCTTAGCTATCAGCTCAGCCATAAAGCTGTCCACATAAGCTTGGGTCTGCTTGTCCATCGTTGTAGTTGTTAGATTTTTGAAACTAATACCATGTTTTTTTGCCCCTATTCGGCAAAATACGGTGCAAAGATACACATTTTCGTTGAACTATGCAAGGGATAGATTATTTTTTGCATTTTCCCCCATTAGCAGCGGAGGGGCAAGAAAGTGCTATTTACCCTTATTATGACACACTTATCGCGCACTTATGACGCACTTATCACGCACTAATTTTCGCATTTCAATCCATTTAGTATTATATACTATGTATATAATACAGAGAGGTTGTATAAAAAAGCGGAAAGCAAGAGCCGGAAAAGGGAAGGTTCAGGAATAAAAGAACACAAAAAATTCAAGAAAAATTCACGCGCGCTTGCGTATGTCATTTTTTTGTAGTATCTTTGCACCGAAATTGCGCAAGTATGCGATTTAACGAACAATCGCAGAGGGCAAAGGCATGCGACAAACGGATGTGCATCAGGCGCAAAGACCAACCAAGACGAATAATAAAACAAACAATATATGGAAAATTTAAGCGAACAAGAACAAGTACGGCGGCAGAGTCTGCAAGCCATGCGTGACATGGGCATTGATCCCTACCCTGCAGCCGAGTATGAAGTAACAGGGTATTCAACGGACATCAAGGCGGGTTTTGTTGACCGCGCAGAAGGCGAATCGGAACCGAACGCCAAATGGTTTACCGGCAAACAGGTACGTATTGCGGGTCGTCTGATGAGCAAACGTATCATGGGAAAGGCTTCTTTCATCGAGATACAGGACTCCAAAGGACGTATTCAGGTATATGTCTCCCGCGACGACATTCAAGCCCCGGTAGCCGAAGGCGAACAGCCTACCACAGTAGAGCAGCAGATGTACAATGTGGTATTCAAGAAACTGCTGGATATCGGCGATTTCATCGGTATTGAGGGCTTCGTTTTCCGTACGCAGATGGGCGAGATAAGCGTTCATGCAAAGAAACTGACGGTTTTGGCTAAATCGCTGCGTCCGCTGCCGATTGTCAAATACAAAGACGGCGTGGCTTACGACGGTTTCAACGACCCGGAGCAGCGTTACCGCCAGCGTTATGTGGATTTGGTTGTCAACGACGGCGTGAAGGATACGTTCCTCAAGCGCGCGACTATTCTAAGGACTATGCGTCAGGTGTTCGACGAGGCGGGTTACACAGAAGTGGAGACCCCTATCCTGCAACAGATAGCCGGCGGCGCAAGTGCCCGTCCGTTCATCACACACCATAACTCGCTGGACGTAGATATGTACCTGCGTATCGCGACGGAGCTGTATCTGAAACGGCTGATTGTAGGCGGTTTCGAAGGCGTGTATGAGATCGGCCGTAACTTCCGCAACGAAGGCATGGACCGCAGCCACAACCCCGAGTTCACCTGCATGGAGCTGTACGTACAATACAAGGATTACAACTGGATGATGGGCTTCACGGAGCAGTTGCTGGAGAAGATAGCTATCGCCGTGAACGGCACAACGAAAGTCAAAGTGGGCGAGAACGAGATTGATTTCAAGGCTCCTTACCGCCGTCTGCCAATCCTCGACGCTATCAAGGAGAAGACGGGGCTCGACCTCGCTTCGATGGACGAAGAGGCTATCCGCGCAGAGGCAAAGAAACTGGGCGTGGAAGACACCGAGCACATGGGCAAAGGCAAACTGATTGACGAGATCTTCGGCGAGACCTGCGAGGGCACTTTCATCCAGCCGACTTTCATCACCGACTATCCTGTAGAGATGTCTCCGCTGACGAAAATGCACCGCTCGAAACCAGGTCTGACCGAGCGATTCGAGCTGATGGTGAACGGCAAAGAGTTAGCGAACGCCTACTCCGAGCTGAACGATCCGATTGACCAATACAACCGCTTCGTAGAGCAGATGAAGCTTGCCGACAAGGGCGACGACGAAGCGATGGTGATTGACCATGATTTCATGCGTGCGCTCGAATATGGAATGCCGCCGACTTCCGGTATCGGTATCGGTATCGACCGTCTGGCTATCCTCATGACCGGTCAGCCGACTATCCAAGAGGTGCTATTATTCCCGACGATGAAACCGGAGGCATGATATGTATAGAAAAATAGCCATATTAGGCTCGGGTTCATGGGCTACTGCGTTGGCGAAGATCGTGATGCAGAACCAAGGCGAGATCAACTGGTTCATCCGCCGTCAGGAAGTGATAGACGAGTTCATCGCCACCGGCAAGAACCCCTCCTACCTCGGCGCAGCAAGTTTCGACGTGGGACGTATTCATTTCTCCTCGGACATCAACCAGACCGTAGCCCAATCGGATGTGCTGATTCTCGCGATTCCTTCGCCATACGTGAAGCAGTCGCTTAACAAAATCCGGCGAGACATGACTCACAAAGTAGTCATCTCCGCCGTCAAAGGCATGATCCCCGATGAGAACGTGATTGTGACCGATTACCTGCA
>CACYKR010000034.1 GCA_902774995.1 uncultured Bacteroidales bacterium
AGATCGTCTATGTCGTCCCCGGCTTCAAAGAGAAGTCGTCTCACGGCGGAGTCGGTCACGGTGTCCTCGATGAGGTTGATAGGCCGCATATGGAGATCCACCATCTTCTTCACATACTCCATTTTCTCGTTGAGAGGCATTTTCATCCGTGCGAAGATCTTCGGTACCATCTTGGCGCCTATATAGTTGTGGTTCCGGAATGTCCATCCGGCCTGCGGGTCCCATGCCTTCGAACGCGGTTTGCCTATGTCGTGCAGCAGCGCCGCCCAGCGCAGCCAGAGACTGCTTTCGACTTTCGACTTTCGACTTTCGACTAACTCCGCTACATTATCCAACACTTTGAGGGTGTGATAGAACACGTCTTTGTGCCCTTTGCCGTCTTTGACCTCAACTCCTTTGAGAGCTGCCAGTTCGGGAAAGATAAGCGGCAAAAGTCCGGTTTTATCGAGTAAAATCCATCCTTCCGAAGGTCTGCGGGAGAGCATGATTTTGTTCAGTTCCTCGGCGATACGCTCCTTGGTGATGATTCCGATACGTTCTTTGTTGCGTACGATGGCGTCGAATGTCTCGCCGTCGAGGTAGAAGCCCAGTTGGGTGGCAAAACGGATAGCCCGCATCATACGCAGCGGGTCGTCGCTGAAAGTGATGTCCGGGTCAAGCGGCGTGCGGATGATACAACGCTCTAAATCGCCGATTCCATCGAACGGATCCAGCAACTCGCCATAAGTCTTTTGACTTTCGACTTTCGACTTTCGACTATTCAAACATATCGCCATGGCGTTGATGGTGAAGTCCCGCCGGTTCTGATCCTCCTCCAATGTGCCGTCCTCTACGATGGGGTTCCGGCTGTCGCGGGTGTAACTCTCGCGCCGTGCGCCTACAAACTCCAGTTCCAAAGGCTTTTGACTTTCGACTTCCGACTTTGGATTATGGTACTTCACTTGTGCCGTGCCGTAGGTCTTGAAGACCGACAGGTGCGCTCTTCTGCCCAGCCGTTTGGCTACCGCCTCTGCCAGCATAATCCCAATGCCCGAACGTTTCCCGTTCTCCTCCCTTGAGCGGGTGAAGAGCCCTGCTCGATCGGACTGCCGGTGGCCGTCCGTAGAACTCTCGGGAGGGGTTACTACCACCACGTCTATGTCCGTGGACGGGCGGTGAAGAAACAGATCCCGCACCCATCCGCCGATGACATAGCACTCCAGCCCCAGTTCGTCAGCCGTCTCACCCACCAGATGCAGGATCGGATTTTCTATTTTCGGATCGGTTATAACCATCGTCAAAACTTTTGCGGGTGCAAAAGTACAAAAAAATTCTCACATATGCAAGAGAAGCGCTAAATTTTGTTGTTTTTTGTGGAATAGTGCCGGCAAGACCTACACCCCTCCATGGACAAGGGGAGAGATAATTGAAAATGGTATAAAGGAAATCGCTCTGATTATTCGGAATACTCTGATTTCCGACTGCAAAGGTACTGCTTTTTTCTGAATCTTGCAAGAAAAAAATGAGATTTCGGAAAATATCTTGAGAAATACGCCGATAATCAGTTGAAATCTTAAATTTTTGACCACATTTCAACAATAAATCGACTTTTTTGCGTTATATATCCAGTTAGTACTAACGACCCGTCATTACGGGCTATGTGTTTCGAAATAAAGCACTAATTTTGTCGCCGGAATTGAAAAAGAAAGGTAATAAAAGAAAAGAAGCAAAAGAAAATTAAAAAAGAAAGGTGTTACGTAAAGGTGTTACTTAACACGTACCACCACCTTTTGTACCACCTATAATTAAATTTGAAGTTTATGAGTTTATTTAACGATTTATGGCAGCTACTCCGTGCACACGGATCGAGCGCCAAACGGGAAACAAAGTTATTTATATTAAAAACTAATTGATTATGGCACTCAAATTCACCTTGGAAGCCCCGTTCAAGACGATGTCCGGGGTAGTCAGCCGGAAGCGTTATGAGGACGGTCGTGTCGAATCCGTCATCGCTACCAAACGTGGTACGCTCTACAAACGTACGTCTTATCCGAAGGGCATGTCCCCACGTTGCGGTTAAGTCGTTTCCGTAAGATGGTCCCGTGATGGTCGCTTTCTGAACACGACCATCACGGGACCATCTGCGGAGAAACACCTAAGAACAATCCAACAAAAATGCCGAACGCGAATGGGAAAAGTATTTTTTGACCCCGGCATCGAATCCTTCCGCCGATGGCTGCAGTCCGATGCCGACTACCTCCGATCGCAAGGTATTGGTCCTAAAGCCAAGATGCTTCCCCCGCAAGTTGTCCGCTATCTTTGTGAGAAATATGATATAGAGCTATAAAAATCACAAAAAAAGTGTGAATTTATTTGCATATATCAAAAAAAGCAGTACCTTTGCGACTGATTTTAACTTTTGAAAGTAAAAAACGTGTAATATTATTTACTTTCAAAGTTTAAAATAATAGCTATGTGGTAGCTGATGACATTGACTTGGGATTTGAAAACAAAATCCCTCTTTGGATGTTTGGCTTGCTCTATTAAAAAGATCTATTTATTCATCATTTAGCGGTAAATCCAATATGCGGGTTTACCGCTTTTCCTGTCTGTTATTTTTCTGTCATTTTGTAGATTTTTCGGCATTTTTCTAGACGGAATGTAAAAAATTAAGATTTTTCGTTAATTTCTTAACATAAAATTTGTATACTTCAGCAAAAAGCAGTACCTTTGCAAGAATTTTAGCCATAATTTAGACATGATTAAAGGGATGCAAAATATAAAGCGTGCATTTTTTGCGTGTATAATCCTCTTGGCTTCGACGCGTCTTTTTGCGGCAGGATGGACTCCGACGGATGGTGGTTTGGTAGTGAACCTTGAGCAAGGTGAGCGCTTCCTGCTGTCGGTATGGGTTGATAAGAACGGTAACGGCACAGAAGAAGACGGTGAGGAGTTCTTTGTTAGTAACTATACCCGCTATACAGGCGGTTATTACAATTATGGGTCGGGATCATATATGAAACTGCTCCCTGCCACGGAAGTAACCGAGATGAACGAATGGTCGGTGGGTGCGCCTTTGGCTCGCGGTAACAAAGCGCTGGGCGGTATCGCTTATACGATTTGGAACGACGGTAAGACACTGAAAACGAACGATAAATTTAAGTTCCTGGGTAACCTGACGAGTAGTTACACCGACGGTGAGGCCTGTGATGTTGTGTTCGTCATTCCTACCGAACGCGGTGTGCCGGACGTAACTCGCAGTCCCGGTTCCAAGCCTACTTCTTTTGACCCGGAGGGTACGTTGGACCGGGGTACGATTCCTTTTAACGGAAGGATGGGAACGGGTTTCTTAGGTATGACCTATCGTGAGGTCTATATGTTCGAAATCCCGAAAGCCAACAGTCCGCAATCCTATACCAATGCAGGCTTGGTGACTTTCAACACGACTTTATCGCCGTGGAACTTATCTTCCGGTGCAGGTACAATACAAAAAGGTAAAGCGGCTTATGCTTATGCAGATTCTAAACACGATAAGACCCCTCGTACGATCTTCCGTCTCTATCTGTTGGACAACCCAATGAATAGTTGCAGCAGTTATTTCTTTGCAACCGACGAGCAGGATGTCAAGAGATATCGTATGAACGAAAACAACCCGCAGAAATCGTCCGATAGTACTGCGGCTAAGAAGATCTATACGATGGACCGTCTGACGTGTATGACCCGCAAGGGCGACACGCAGTATTACCAGACGGATCTGATGCGTGTGCCGGAGCCGGACAGTACGTATTACTATGTAGGTTATGACAACAAATATAAAGACAACAAAGGAGAGTCGATGGGTTCGAATGGTTCTCAATCCAAATTCACCAAGATACGCGAATTGCCGTTGTTGAATCTGCCGACGCTCAAAGCGCCGGCAGGTGCGTATGGATAGATGGTCGTAGATACGAGCTCTTCGGCAGACAACTTAGGTGTGAAGTTCGAACCAGCGGGATATTTCCTCAAGGTCAGCACCGGTAAAAACGTCAGCATGCATGATAACGGTGATGGTACCTGGATAACAGAAGAGATGTGGACGATTGACGAGGAATGGGTAGGAAAGACTATCAAAGCCACGCTGATGACGGGCTCGAGTTTTAGCGAGACCGACCCGGGAGCGGATGTGGCAGGATGGAGTATTGACGTATCCGGATCGGATGTGCCGGTAAAGGATAACCCCGGGTTGTCTCCGGCAGGTCAGTCCGGTTATGCACAGATTACAAGCAATAGTACTGATGCGAACGGAAATATGGTGTTTATCTTAGCGGATACCCTAAAATGGATTCGCTATGACAACAACGGTTTAGTAGGCTTGGAGATGCCGCTGCAGTATCCTTTGGAAGGTTCAAATACAGTAACACTTCTGCAGCCTCGTATTAAACCGGGATATACATTCTATGGTTGGTGCAAGAAAGCCGATGGCTCGAGTGATACCTTAAAGGTGGGTAGTACTTATACATTGACCCAAGAAGAAGGTGCTGACACGCTTTACGCGCTTGCTTCGTATGAAGGTACGTTGCATATTGCGATATCGTTTAAAAAGGAGGACGGCAAGCGTTACTTCCTTACCCACCCGGGAACGGGTACCGGTTTCCGTTTTGCCCGCGCCCGTCATTTCGACAGTTGGGTGAATACCTGGCAGGGTATGGAGAATGCGCAAAACCTCGACCCGAATTATCTCAGTACGTATGAAGTGCGGTGTCCGATCAATGAGATCAAGAAACTAGACGACGGAGTTACAGATAGTTTGTATTACGAAGAGCATGTGTTGGACCCGCGGAGCTATACGATGAAGGGTCTGGTGGACTCGTTGACGTTCTACGAGAACTTCAAACCGACCCATGATGAGTACCTCGGTTTGTACTATCAGAGTCCAAACACTATCTTGGCGAACAACACCTGGGCGGGTTTGTTCACGACGACCAGCAAAGCGCCTACCAGTTGGCCAACCTTTAAGCAACCGTATATCCATAGTGCAAAAATCAAATCTACGCGGTTTGTAGAAGAGTATGATCGTGAGAATCTCCCAGACTCGCTGATTTTGAAAGAGCGTAGTAACAAAGCTGCGCCGTATGTAATATACGACCCTGTAAATGATCAGTTTAACGGACAAGCCGATTCGGCGACTGCCACGGATTTTCAACTTTCGGCTATTTCTGTAGCCGATGAGCACTATATTATCCTGCCGGATACGGCGTATGCATGGGAGGACACGATTACCTTCGATTTTCATGAGGGGAAACAGACGACGGAGGATATATGGTCGGCATTGGTTGGAAAGCAACTGATGGCGGTGATGGTGGTAGATGGCGATACCGTCTATTTCCACCCGAACCGCAAGAAACACATCACGGACCCGAATGACCTCTATCTGTCTCCGGACTTCCGTGTGACGCAGCTCTTTGAATGGATTCCGGACAGCCGTGTGACGTCGGTAGCAGAAGAGGATCGCGTGGCATACTCGACGACCGATCATTACTGGCATCATACAGTCACCAGCGGTCTCAACAGTCCGATGGACGTGAAGGATAAGAGCGGTAACTATATCGATATCGTCGATACGTTCAGTATTACCCTGAGTCAAGGTGCTATCAGTAAGATCAAGAAATACTACGGTCGCTGGTTGAAACAAGGCAAGAATGACGGACTGACGGTTAGTGCCGACGGTTTGACGCGTCAGCGCAATATTATCGTCAAGACCAAGACCTATCACTATGGCAAAGAGCAGACACGTATGGTGCTCAAGCCGGAGAAAGAGAGTTATGATTTCGGTGCGTTGGTAGGTCAGAAAGACAACATCAACTTCATCCTCACCCGCGAACATTTTCGCGACTTATTGGATGCGCAGGGCGCGTTTGTACGCGAAGATACCATCTCCATCGATACCCTGACAGCGCAGTTAGGTATGTTGCCGGGATATTGTGATTTGAGAGTAAAACATTTTGTTGAAGTCAATGAGGGTCTTACCTCCGGTCAACCGTACGTTACCTTGGAAGTGATCGATGAGAACACCTCAGGTGTTAACTACGATACGCTCGTCATCACGAAATACCAATACAACAGCACAACGATCGACTGCGACGTACGTGTACCGTTGATGCAAGCGCCTCTGGAAGGAAATGATTTGTTGTGGTCGGTTAAGCATAACGGTCAGCGTTATTTCATTATGGCCGGAAAGGGGACGACCCAAGACAGTCTTATCTTCCGTCAATACACCCAACGCGGCAACACGCTTTATAAGCGCGTGGGTGGAAACCAGTTGATCATGGGAGCTAAAGACACGACGAACCGCGATGAAGGGTATATCACACCGTGGCAATTTACCTATGTCAATAAGGAACAGAACCAGTTCACGCTCAAGATCGGATTAACTCCGGAACCTGAGGATACGCTTCATTTCAAGATACAAAGTGAGACCACTCCGGCTGTCGGTCCGTCCGGTCCGAGTATACTGACGTATGTGTTTACGGATGTATACGCAAACGACAACGCGAACTACGAGGAGCAGGTGAAACTCAAGTACGGCGACAATAAATGGCTGAAGTTCAACGGTTCGGCACTGGAGTTGACTACAGAGGCACAGGCGGACACTTTCTCGTTGGCGTACCCGCTGCCGGAGTTCAACCTGCTCAATAATGGTACGTACCCCAGCCAAAATCAAGCTGCGTTCGGATATAATGCTACGGCATCGGCATCGATCACAACGGCGTACCAAGCATACTGCGAGTACTCCACGCTGCTGGATAATAAATTGACGTATTTCGCACGTAAGACGGAAAGGACACGTGCTACTTTGACCAATTCTACTTGGAAGACGACTTGTGAGATCGATACGCTGCGTGACAGGCGCACAACTGAGGTGAGTGGTTTGGAATTTAGTAATAATAATTTTACCTCCAGGATCACGCCTACGGGCACGAGTCCGCGCAATGTGAAGGACGACGCGAGCGGTAAGTATATCGATATAGTGGACACGTTGCGCGTGCGCCTGCGTCTGCAAGAGGATGCTCCTTCGTATCGGTTTAAAGGCGATTGGAGCGGATTCAAGCGCATTGAGGACGGAAATCTGAAGATACCTTTGGTACGTAAAACTTATCATGAGGCAAGTTTCGACTCATTGATCTGCAAGGAAGTGACGACTTCCGAACAACACTCATTCCCGGCGGTACTCGTCAAGGAAGGTCCCCAAAAGAACGATACGGTTCAGCTGAAATTCAGCACGATCCGTCGTGTGGGTACCCGTTTGCTGAATACAGCGGACGAAGTGATTTCCGTCATCAGTTCGACCTCCTCCAATGTGACGCGTGATATCAAAAAGAAAGGCAGCAGTACCGCCGACAGTATTATCGGTATGCACCTCAACGACAAGGACTTAGCCGAGGTGCGTCTGATGGATGAATACGGTAATACACCTACGTGGTGCAAGATCAAAGCGAAGGGCGACAGTACGGTGACGATTCAGTGTTTATCGGACGGAGTGCGTTCTCCGCGTTCAACGGAACTCTATCTCGTCTATGTCATCTCCATAGAGAAGAACATGCGCATTTTGACCTACCATGTGACCATATCGCAAGCCAGCCATTTCGATTATGCCAATAACCAGCAGTTGATCCATACTTCCGGTGCGTCAGGTGATCCGATTGGTGCAGACGGTTTGCAGCAGGTGCATAAGAACAAGCGCATCCTTTATTACTATCCGGAACAAGATGTTGAATTGCCGGTTCGTGAACGTAACTTCTACGGATGGTGGCGCTGGTACCGAGAAGGCAAAGATGTGAATGGTGAAGATGTATCGGATTCCGATGTGCCTGCTTCGATATGGCGGTTGCCGCCTCGCAATGTAGGTAAATACAACTACCCGTACCGTATCATCGGTGACTCAGTATGGATAGATTCCACGCGCAAGGACTTAGGCAAGCAACTCGTGACCATGGGTCGCTGGACGGTATTCCACTATCGATCGGAAGATTACGGTAACGACGGATCGAAGAAAGATCCACCTGCCAAGAACCCGCGCGTAGCGCCGCCTATCACGGAATTAGGATTGGCTACGAAGCCGACCTTGACTTACGCTGTCGATATCAGTAACTACTATGACAATCTGCCGTTGTCCTTGAAGGAAAAGAACCAAGTCGATACGGCATTGTTGGATACGATTCTGGAGATTAAAGAATCGACCCTTTCGCTGCGCGAAGTGTTTGAACTGCATCCGTGGACCGAGATGGCAGCGCGGATGGAGAACTACAAGACGAAGATCCCTGAAGAAGGGGCAAAGCTTGAAGAGAAGATATATCCCCTGGCTAGCGAAAAGTACATGGAGGACCATGTAGTTATGGCGCCTACGGGTCATAAGCTGCTGCTCTCCACCGAGCAACGCTATAACTTAGATAATGTTCATGCAGGAGGTTCCTCCGAGTCGCTGTTGGGATATTATATGCGCGACGATAACTGGAACAAAACAGACGGATATTGGACTTTTGCGGATGATGCCGCTCGTAGAATCTGTCAGGACACGATGATCTGGTGCGGCGGTTGGGATGCCGACTGCTTATGGTACACTTACGATCCGGGTACTCAGAAATACACAAAGTGCGATCTATCCATCACTAAGGACGATGACTTCCTGCAAGTGCCGGTAAAGAACAATGTGGATACGGTTTATTATTGTTTGCGTGCACGCAGTGTGAAGACGGAAGATCCTTCCAAAAATGAATACGAAGAAGGCGATTATTTCTTCAATATCTGCCGTTACAAAGTCTGCTATCACTATCCGTATAATTACGGACCGAGAATGGAGACGATATTGAATAATATCCCCAAAGCGTTGATCACCAACGATGAGATCGAGCAGAAGTATGATGTATTGGAGCGGTTGAACTTCGATTACAATGAACCCGGTCCGGGCTACACCGTTTATCCTCACCCGCTGCCTTGGGACGATGCATCGTACGGTTATACCTATCCGGAGACCTCGGATCTGCCGCACAACCGCCGTCACAAAGAGTCTGATTTCCCGAACCACGGTGAGTACGGTTTGATCAACCGCATCCCCTACACCTCCTTCTGGAATAAGATGGAGCAGCACGGCGGTGCCGAAAAAGGTTATATGATCTACTGCGACGGTATGAACTCCTCCGGTCAGGTAGCAGCTCTAACGCTTTCTACCGTCCTTTGTTCGGGACAGAAGATGTTCCTCTCTGCCTATGTGGGTAACCCGAGTAACCAGAAAGGTAAGGCCAATCCGAACTTCATTTTCTCCATACAGGGTAAGACGGATAGTATGCCGAATTGGGAAAACATCACGACCTATATAACCGGCGATATAGAGCCGGCGACCAGGTGGTATCAGATCCTTATTCCGATTAACCACTCCCGTTCGCACAAAGAGGAGTACGAACATTTCCGTATTCGTATCTATAACTTAGCGTCGAGTTTCGACGGAAACGACTTCATCATCGACGACCTGTGCGTCTTTGCTACCAAACCGCCGTTGATTGCTTATCAGGCCAATACGGCATGTAAGGAGGAAGATTCCGAAAAGGATACACACGTGATCATGCGTATCGACTACCAGGGTATCCATACCGATGGTACCGAAAAGTATAACAACGACACCGTTTACTATACGGTCCGTAAGATTCACGGCGATACAAGTTTCGTAGCGCTGACCGATCAATATATGGACGAGCAGACATACAAAGGTGCGGATAAGGATACCCCGAGTGTGTACGGTAAGTTGTATATCCCGGCTAAAGACTATGTACCGACAAGCGAAGACTCGGTCTTCATTAACCTGAACGACCTGTTGGACCGCTTTGATGAGACTTACAAAGCATATAAATTGCGCGAGGAAGAGCGTAAGGATGACTCTACGCTACCGAAGTTGGAGATCTTCCGGGAAGGCTATATCTATGAAACATTGGAGGGCATCAGTCGTCCGGTGAAGTATGTGATACACAACGCGCTGATGGATCCGGAAGATACGATCACGGTACATATATCCGGTGAAGTCAGGGAATTGCTGAATAGTATCTGCGGTATGACGAGCCATTTGCACGTGAGCAACCGGATGGTGCTCGAGCTGAACGGTCTGGAGAAGCCCCATACGGAAGTAACGGGTCTATGCGTCAACTCGACGTATGACATCAGTCTGCGCGTGAAAGGTTCGCTTTATCTGGACAGCGTGGCTCCGATCGACCTCAACGGCTCGTGTATCAACGACTGGTTGCTCTACGGCGATACGGCGGAGGCGTCGAGCAAGAAACTGTACGGCTACTACTACAGCGATATCAAGAAGGTGATCACGGAAGTGTTACGTACGGAGCCGATGTCCGGAACGAACAGGAACCAGTTTGCGCCGAACCTCTCGTCCATCAATAAGAATGAGTTGAAGCATTATGCTGCCGGCAAGAGCTTCAAGCAAACCGAACTGAAGGATGATCCGTACCCCCTGATCTCGGATTTGGTGAAGAACGGTTTCCTCACGCTCTATAAGTCGAAGATCACGACGACGGTGACTACCGGCGACTCGGCGAAATACGTCATCTTCCCGATTGTAGGAACCGGTACGGACGCGCTCAACAAAGCGAATGTAGAGGTTTGTCCGGTGCCGATCCTCGTCAAACTCAAACCGGATGAGTCGAAGGCAGGTGTACCGCTGATGATAGGTGGTCTGCGTCGCGATTCCAACCAGATGAAGGAGCCGGTAGAGGTATTGGCAACCGAACTGATGGCCAACGAGGGATTGAAGATACGTATCGATTCGATCATGGCCGATGTAGGAATCAAGACCATTACCATCCATGAGACCAATGATCCGAATTTCCGCGAAGGTATTCATAAACTGGCTTTAGTACCGGATATCAGTTATCCTCCTGCTGCTGAGAAGGACTATTACCAAAAAGGCGACAGTATGTTACTTGTTCCCGCGGCGGGCAGCTACCGCATGAAGCCGGGATACAGTTATACTTTCCATATCGTGATGCAGGATAAAGTCCTCAAGGATACCGTAGCCGGCGGTTGTGCGGTAGGAACGATACCTTTCATCCTCTCCGTGGTACCGAACTACCTGCGTTGGGAGCCGAAGGCGGTGGATAGCAACGGATGGAATAATGCCGATAACTGGATCGCTATCGACGAGCATAACAATCCTATTTCAACGGAGACCCATTTCGCGCCGATGGCCGGTACGTACATCGTTATTCCGAAGATGTCAGACGGTATGCCTTATCCGGAGATACCGGCCCTGCCGTTGCCGTACAAAGATTCGGTGCAGAAAGTGAACTTCGAATATAATAACTGTAATGTTGTCCGCTTCCTGCCTGGTGCAGCGTTGGGTAACCAATACCATATGCAATATACCGATGCGGTAGTGGATATGGAGATGCCGCAGCAGAAATGGGCGTTCCGTTCCGCACCGGTGACCGGTATGCTGAGCGGCGATATCTATATGGCGAATGCCGATCTGAATAACGAGACACCGCTGTGGGAAGTAGGGGCGTTTGATGCCGCCGGCCGTTCGTATAAGACCGGTAATGGTTCATTCTGGCTCTCGGTGTATAGTCGTGCTACCGTTCATGAGGTGATGGATAGTACGGAGCACCGTGCGGCCGAAGCGGACTGGTCAAAAGTGACCAACGGCGTTACCCTCTCCCTTCCTGCCGGATCAGGCTTTGCGGTTTATGCCCGCACCAAAGCCGGTAATGATGCAGTGACTCGTCTGCCGAAGAACGACGATATCTATTATTACTATAACCAATACGGAGACAAGTTAGTGGACCACTACGAGCAGAACTTACGCACCATGCGTAATACCAATGCCGGTGGTACGGCCGGTAAGTTGGCGTTTGATGAAAAGTCCAAGACCTACACCATCACCAACGAACAGTCCTCGAACCTCTTTGTCTTCGGTAACCCGACGATGGGCTATATCGATATCTGGGGCTTCATTGCCGATAACGCAGCGCAAGGTCTCGAAGCCGTGATCGGTTATATGAATGCGGACGGAACGTATATACCGACTACGGAAGCAGCAGCAGCGCTTGCTACCACCAATCGGTTGAGCGAACAGAAGCGCTACCTGCCGCCGATGCATGCTATTGTCCTCAAGAAATCCGATGCTGACACTACGCTGAGTGTACGTCTGGATTCTACCCGTGTTGTGACCGATACCGTCCATCACGATGCCCCGGCTCTGGCACCGAAGCGCGGCAAGCATACCTCGATGCTGCAAAAGGGTATCATGACCGTCACAGCCAAGAACCCCTGTTCGCCGCGTTGTACCTCTTATCTGTTACTCGGACAAGGTTTCCATGAGGAGATTATTGGTGGAGAAGATGCCATATTGACAACCCTCAATATTCATGACTTCAGCATGACCAATACGCCGACCACGCCGTTTAACCTCTATGCAGTAGAGGGACATAACGCGATGAGTATCGACCTGCTGGATGAGCTGAACTGCGTACCCGTATCGTTCTATATGAGCGACCTTGAGTACGATCCCGTCACCCATCTCTGGTTCACCGGTGTCAATAATATCGACGGTTCACTCGTCTTCTACGATAGGCTGACCCATACCGAGCAACCCATCATCGACGGTATTTGCATCACCATCGAGACACCGACAACCAACCACGAACGCCGGTACTTCATCTGCCGTCCGGGTTACTTGCCGGATGAGACGGGTACTACCACCGATCTCTTTACTACCGAAACTAATACTACCGAAGAACGCGCCATTAAATTTATTCGTGACGACCAAGTGCTTATCCTGCGCGAGGGGCACGTCTACACGATGTTTGGACAAAAAATACAATGACGATGACGCAAGAGAACTATACGAACATAGGATACACACAAGGATACACAACGACGACAGCGACGCTACCGTCCTACCAATTCCGCTCCACTTCGACCTTCCAACCGATCGTCGGAGAGCGGTCTTATATCTCCACTCCCAGCTATTCGCCCGGAGCAAGCAAACCGTATCGGGCTAAAGCCGGCTGGTCAGAGGAAGGCGATCCGGTAGGTCAAATTACCGAAGCCCCGATCGGTAGTCCACTCATCCTCCTTTTGATGGCCGTTTTGTATCTTTTTTATAAAAAAAGCAAAAAAATACGCGAAATATTTGCGTATGTCATAAAAAAGCAGTAATTTTGCACGCTTTTTCGTGTAAAAAGCACGTCATTATTATTAACCCGGGTATGGATTCGTGTAATCCGCTGCCCATAAAACAAGACAAAACAAATGGCAACAAAGATTCGTTTGGCTCGTCATGGTCACAAAGACTACGCTTTCTACCACATCGTAGTAGCAGACAGCCGCTCGCCGCGTGACGGCAGAATTATCGAACGTATCGGTTCGTTCAATCCTAACACCAACCCTGCAGCAGTCATCCTTAATTTTGACCGCGCACTCTATTGGGTAGGCGTAGGTGCACAGCCGACTGACACCGTACGTACCATCCTTTCGAACGAGGGTGTACTGCTCATGAAGCACCTCAACGGCGGTGTAGCCAAAGGCGCATTTAGCCAAGAAGAGGCTCAGAAGCGTTTCGACGCTTGGAAAACTCAGAAAGATGCTAAGGCCGGTAAAATCAGTGCTGCTGAGGCAGAGAAGAAAGCTGCTGCTGCCAAGGCCCTCCTCGCTCAGGAGGTTGAGACCAACAAGGCTATCGCCGCTAAGGTCGCAGAGAAGCGTGCTGCTGCTGCCGCTGAGCTCGCTGCTGCTGCACAGGAGGCTGCTCAGGAAGCTGCCGCCGCTGAAGCTGAGGCTAACGGCGAAGAGGCTCCCGCAGAGGCAGAAGCGTAAACCTCTCGGAATATCGATATTTAAATATATCGAAATACCGAAAAAGAAAGTCCAAGACGTAAGTTTTGGGCTTTTTTTGTGCAAAAAGGAGAATTATTTGCATATATGCAAAATTTGTAGTATCTTTGCAAACTTTTACGCACTAATATGCAGGTATACGATTATTTAATAGTAGGTTCAGGACTCTTTGGGGCGACTTTCGCATATCATGCCAAAGAGGCAGGCAAGAAATGTCTTGTCATCGACAAACGTCCGCAGCTCGGCGGTAACGTCTATTGTGAAGAAAAAGAGGGTATTCATGTCCATCAATACGGCGCTCATATCTTCCATACGGCGAATAAAGAGGTGTGGGATTTTGTAAACGCTCTGGTACCTTTCAACCGCTATACCAACTGCCCGGTCGCGAACTACAAAGGTGAGCTGTACAACCTGCCATTCAACATGAACACATTCTATCAGATGTGGGGTGTCCGTACGCCGGAGGAGGCGAACGCCAAGATTGAGGAGCAGCGCGGAGAAGTAGCCGCCAAACTGCAAGGGCGCGAACCGCAGAACTTGGAGGAACAAGCCCTGTTGCTGGTCGGAACGGATATCTACGAAAAACTGATCAAAGGCTATACGGAGAAACAATGGGGCAGACCTTGTACGGAGCTTCCGGCGTTCATCATCAGGCGGCTGCCGTTGCGGTTCGTGTATGACAACAATTATTTCAACGATCCCTACCAGGGTATTCCCACTGCAGGTTATAATGCGCTGATTGACAAACTGCTGGATGGTGTTGAGACGCGGGTGAACTGTGATTTCTTTGCCCGCCGCGAGGAACTGAGCGGTTTGGCGGAGAAGATTGTCTATACAGGCCCTATAGACCGATTCTACGACTACCGGTTTGGCAAACTGCAATACCGTACGGTACGTTTCGAGACCGAGACACTGGACACGCCGAACTATCAGGGTAACGCTGTCATCAACTACACCGACCGTGAGACACCGTTCACACGTATCATCGAGCACAAGCATTTCGAGTCGTTCGGTCAGGCGGTCTATGACAACCCCAAGACCGTCATCAGCCGTGAGTACAGCACGGAGTGGCAACCCGGCATGGAGCCGTATTACCCTGTGAACGACGAGCGGAACAGTACGCTCTACGCGCAATACAAAGCACTCGCCCAAGAGGAGAAAGACGTGCTTTTCGGCGGTCGTCTCGCCGAGTATAAATACTACGACATGGCACCCACAATTGAGCAGGCTATGCTACTGGCAAAAAGGGTATTATAATAATGCGCACGGTGGTACGAAATATGATGCAGGACACGATTTGGGTAATGGTTCTTCAGGGACTCAATTACCTCATTCCGCTGTTTGTATGGCCGTACCTGATGACTGTGTTGGGCTCGGAGGGGTTCGGCAAAATCGGTTTTTCGTTGCAGTTAATGCAGTTTATGATGCTGATGACGGATTTTGGCTTTAATCTGTCAGCCACTAAACAGATAGCTACTGCCGGAACCCGGGAAGCGATAGATCGGATAGCCACAGATACTTTGTGCGCCAAACTGCTGTTATTTGCTTTTTGCACGGTGATGACTGTTCTGTTGCTTCTTCTGCCCCAATATACCCCCTATCGGCCGATAGTATGGGTAATGTTTCCGATGTTGTTGGGGAACTTGTTTTCGTTTCAGTGGCTTTTTCAGGGGTTAGGTAAAATACGCCAGGTGAGTATCATCACCGGTATATGCCGTCTGCTGATACTGCCGATAACATTTTGGTTGGTCAAAAGTCAGGAAGACGTGTTACGGGCAGGCATGATCTTAGCCTCGACCTATGTGCTGTCCGGCATAGCGATGAGTGTCTGGGTGGTGAAAGGGTCTGTCTTCCGCTTTGTGCCTACTTCCTGCAGACGTGTGAAAAATGCTCTGTGCCGGAGTCTGCCTCTCTTCGTGTCAACGGCTACCAGTAGTATCTATGCCGTGCTTTTTGTTGTTATCCTCGGTTATTTTGTATCTCCGTCGGAGGTGGGTTGTTATTCGGCGGTAGAGAAAATTATGCGTGTCAGTTGTTATCTGTTCCTGCTTCCGGTGCTGCAGGTATTTTACCCCTCTGTAAGCCGTATGAACAGCGTAAACCCAGGAGAGGCACGGAGGCTTGTAAGGATGGTTCTGGCGGGAATGACGGTGATGATGGCGGGTATCGGCGCGGTGTTGTTTTTCGGTGGCGATTACGTGATTTCGCTTTTAGGCAAAGACTATGCGGGTTCGACGCGGCTGTTCCATATTATGGCTTTCATTCCGGTGATGATAGCTATGAGCGGTGTATGTGGCCAGTTAGGGTTGGTTGCAATGGGAGGCGAGCGGCAACAACGCCAGTTCCGGAACGTATATGTCGTCGGTGCCGTAGTGTCGCTGGTGTCCGTGGTGGCTCTCTCGCCGATACTGAATGCCCAATGGGCGGCTCTCTGCCTTCTGATGGCGGAAGGGATAGTAGGAGCAGGGATGTATTTTTATTATAGGCGCATATGACAGGTACGTTAATAGTATTGGCAGGATTATTGGGGGCTGCATATTTTCTCTCACACCGGGATATATTCAGTCCCGGCGTACTGACATGCAGTATCTTCTCTTTTTGTCTGCTGTCGTTGCTGGTGCTTCCTACTCATCTCCCTCCACTTCATAAGCAGTGCCTTTTCGGTGTAGGTCTGTGGTCTGTATGCTTTGTGCTCTCTGCAATGATGGCGCAATCCTTTCGCTATACGCCTATGCCTAAGCGTAGTAGTACGGCAGTGACAGATCTCTATTTCTGGCTGAGCATAGCCTGTGTACCGCTCCTTATCCGATTTGCCTATGAGGCAATCGTAACTGGAACCAGTTCCAATTTTGCCGCCAATCTGCGCGATGCTGCTATAAACGGTTTGCCATCCTCTTCTACAAAAGAGCCCTATACTCCGTTTTACTACATGCTATGGATAGCTACCTATCTGCTGTATCTCAAGGATATCAACCGTACGCGATGGCGGCGTGCAGTGATCATGGGGGTCTTGGTGTTGAGTTTCGGATTGGTATCTATGTCCAAGACTTTTATCCTGACATTCGGTATCATGACGCTTCTGGTATTGTACTACAGGAAGATTATCACCACCCGGCATATTCTCTTGGGACTGGCAGTTCTGGTTGTATTGCTATGGGGAATGCAGTTCGTTCGCTATCATACACAGATGAGCGAGGAGAAAGTAGCGTCCACATTTGAGATGTATGTTCTTGGAAATTTCTATGCTTTTGATACCCTCAAGCCCTTTACGGCAGAGCACTGGGGTGAGCATGTGTTCAGGCTTTACTATGTGCTGACCTATAAAGCAGGATTGTCTCCTGTCGAGCCGGTTGACCCCATCCTTCCGTGGGTGATGAAACCTATAGCCACCAACACCTACACCGTGCTCTATCCTTTCTTCCTGGATTTCGGGTATTGGGGGATAGCGTTTTTTGCCATTGTCCTGGGGTTGGCTACGGGATGGCTCTATTCGCACTACCGCCAGGGAGATGAGTTTTTTGTATTGTTATACGCTTATTTTTGCGTGCTGCTTATCACGCAATATAACGGCGAAGCGTTTTTCACCAATTTAGCCGGGCATATCAAGTTTGTACTCCTTATGATTTTGCCTTATCTGACCCTCCCAAAACGCGCGACAAAAGATGAATTGTAAAATACTGTACATAGTAGTGATTTACGGTGTCAGCCGTGAGCAGAGCGCCGCATGGAAAGCTTTGCAGACCTGCCTTCCGGAGACGGAGAAGCAGGATATCTATGTGCGTGACAATAATGTGCAGAATGTCTATCTTGCGCAGGCCTATAACGAAGGTGTGTCGTACGCTCTCTCCCGTGGGTACAGTCATGTTGTTCTGTTGGATCATGACGCATGCCTGAGTAAAGCCTATATCCATGCGCTTCATCAGGCTTTGGCATGCGACGCGAAAAGCGTATGGGTGCCTACGCTGCTCTCGGAAAAAGGCGAGCGACTCTCTCCTTTCCGGCGGTGGGGAATGACAGTGGCATTTAACTCGGGTATGATGCTTCCTCTTCCGGTAATACAGGCTTTCGGGGGCTTTAACCCTGCGTACCCGCTGGACTATCTGGACCATTGGGTCTGCTACCGCCTGGCTCAGTGCCGTGTTGAGGTACGGACACTTCCTGTTTCGATGACACATGTCTTGTCGGTATCGGATTACAGCCGGGTGACGGAGTGGCGCTACAAATCGCTACTGGAGGCGGAGAAGCGGTTTGCTCATGAAGTAGGACGTGTAGGGGAGTACAAGATACTATTGTTATGCCGGTTGGTCAAATGGATTCTGACCCGTCATCCTTTTGTCCGTGAGACAGGAGAAGCATTGCTTGCCCATGATTAGTGTATGTATGGCAACATATAACGGAGCGGAGTATATCCAGGCCCAGTTGGATAGTATTCTGACGCAGTTAGGAGCAGAGGACGAAGTCATTATCACGGATGATTGCTCTACGGATAACACGGTGTCTATCCTTAGGGCGATGGGCGATGCTCGTATCCGTCTGTATGTGAACGGGGAGCAGAGGGGTGTGACGGCTAATTTCTACGGTGCGCTGCAAAAAGCGAAAGGCGATTATATATTTCTCTCTGACCAAGACGATATATGGCTTCCCGACAAGGTAAAACGCAACTTGGAATTGTTGCAGGAGTACGATCTGGTGGTAAGCGACGCGGAGGTGACAGACGCCTCTTTACATCCTATAGCTCCCTCGCTCTTTGCGCTCATCGGCAGCAGAGAAGGGCTGTGGAAAAACTGGTTAGCATGCTCTTTCTACGGGTCATGCATGGCCTTCCGTCGGGAAGTGTTGTTGGCTGCCATGCCTTTCCCACAGGCCGTTTATATAGCCCATGACTGGTGGATAGGCATGGTCGCGGAATGTATGTATCGGGTGGTCTTCGTCAATGAACCACTCCAACTCTACCGACGTCACAATGACACCGTAACCCGGATAAACCAAGGCTATTTCCTGACCCGCAGTCAGCGTCCGTTTCGTGTGAAGATAGCAGCGCGATGGCAGATGGCATGGAATCTGGTGCAGCATATGTTAATGTCCAAGAAAAATGAAAAAAATACTACATATCAGTAAATTCTATCCGCCTTACTACGGAGGCATAGAGGATGTCGTGTATAACATTGTTTCCGAATTCAGAAACAGTGCCTACGAGCAACGCGTCATTTGCTTCAATCATGAGAAAGGCGGCACCATCCGTACCAACGAGAACGGGATAGGGATAGTACGGGTAAAAACGCCTTTCACAATTGCTTCGCAACCCATTTCATTGTCCTACCTGTGGCAACTGAAAAAAGAGTTACAGACCTTCAAACCGGATATCATTCATGTGCATTTCCCGAATCCGCTGATTGCTGTATATCTGCTCTTACTGTCATTGCACCACATTAAGGTAATTATTCACTGGCATGCCGATATTATCGGCAAAAACATGCTTTATTGGACTATTAAGCCCTTTGAGCGTCGGGCATTGCAGCGGGCGGACGTAATTATCACCACCAGCGAGCAATATATCGAATTGTCAAAACCCTTGCTGCCCTTTAAAGATAAGATTCGGATACTGCCCAACACAATCAATGAAACCAAACTACAGCTCCAACCCGGAGATAATGATACCATTGCGCATATCCGCAGCTGGTATAATGGCAAAAAGATTGTCTTTTTCGTAGGCCGCCACGTGCCTTACAAGGGAATTGACTTGTTGATAAAAGCCACTCGATACCTGCCGGAAAATTGTGTAGTAGTTATTGGCAGTACCGGAGAGCAAACAGCATATTTGCAGGAATTGGCACAACCATATGGCGAAAAAATACAGTTCGTAGGCAGGCTTACTGATACGGAGATGCGGTGTTATTTATACGCCGCAGATATTTTTGCCTTCCCCTCCATTGATCGGCGTGAAGCGTTTGGTGTTGCATTGGCCGAGGCTCTCTATTGCGGCACTCCCGCTGTCACATTCCGTATCAATGGATCCGGTGTTACATGGGTGAACCAAGATAAAAAGACCGGCATTATTGTTGATGAAATCGACGAAAAACACTATGCCGAGGCGCTTAATGTATTATTGGCTGATGAAGCACTGCGCATCCAATACGGTCAGACAGCCCAAGAATGGGTACGCGCCCATTTTTTGAAGAACCGGATTGACTCGCTCTCTGAATTATACGACCAATGCTGAACATCTCCATCGTACTATATCGCCCGAAATGGGAACAGGAGGTTATCCCCTTGTTGCAGGAATTGTTGCGCATCCGGAATCTTCGCAAACTATATCTGCTGGACAATACCGAACCGGAATTCCGTAAGACGGAAACGGCAAAACAGAAAGAGACCCTTGCTGCACAATTCGGGACGGAAAAACTGCGGTACATGGCAATGCCTTCCAATCTGGGCTATGGCAAGGCGCATAATATCGCCCTGCGCGAGAGCGCATACTACAGGACGGAACTGCACCTCGTCATGAATAGTGACATCCGCGTCAAGGCGGAGGATATCGACGCGATGCACGACTGGATGCTTGCCCATCCCGAGGTAGGACAACTCATGCCGAAAGTACTCAATCCGGACGGCACCCAACAGTACCTTGCCAAACGTCTCCCTTCGCCGATAGACGTCTTTGGACGGCGGTTTCTGCCCGCATGGATGACAGCGCGCCGCAACAGACGGTATGAGCTCCGTGACCTCGATCTCACGCGCCCTGTCAACGCGCCCTACCTCAGCGGCTGTTTCATGTTGCTGCGTACGAAGGCGGCGGTCGAGGCGGGGTTGTTTGACGAGCGCTATTTCATGTATCCGGAGGATATCGACCTCACCCGTACTATCCACCTCAACTACCTCACGCTCTATTACCCCGCCTGGACTGTCGTGCATGCGCACGCGCGCTCCTCTTATAAGAACAGCCATATGCTCCGGGTGCATATCCAAAACATGTGTCGTTATTTCAATAAGTGGGGTTGGATATTTGACAAAGAACGCCGCCGGATGAACAAAATAGAGTACTAAAGCACGCGCTTTAGTACTTTTTGCATCGGCTTTAGTACTGCGATAATATGCAAATAACAGAAAATAAGATATTTATAAAATGGCCGATGACTCATTTTTAGTACTTTTTTATTTGGAAGAATACACATTTTTGTAGTAACTTTGCACCGATTTTCCAAACCAACCAGGCGCCACGGCAAGGGAAGATCCGAACAAGTTTAACTATTAAAAAAATGTTTACAAAAATGAAAAAAGAAACAGATTCAAAAGGTACACTCGTTTACGACAACGAGTTCAGGTGGGCGTACGTCTGGCAGTTTCTGTTGTATGCCGTATCCTATATCTTGTATAGTGCCTTGCTCTTATTATTATCATGTTATTTTATATGTCTGATCACAGGCTTACCTTTTGTGTCATATATACCTCCAATTGGGGTGTTTGCAGGAATTACTACGATATTACTGCTAATATATAATGCTTTACAGTATTTACCGAGAGTATCTACCGGCAAATATTGCATTATGGGAGATAACCTGATTGTCAATGAAAGGTATTTTTCCGATAAGATAGATCTCACGATTCCCATTGCCGGCATAACTAAAGTACAACGCACATCATATGTCATCGGTTGGAGCAGATTTTGGAAAGAAAAAACTACCGGTTACGTGGTTCCTTTCAAATTTATAGAAGTAACAGTCGGGGAGCAGAAATATTTGCTGTATTGTATAACTCATGCAGAGGAATTGTGTACCGAGCTAAATAAACGTATTGAAAAAAACAAGGATAATAATTAAAAATACAAGACTATGGAAACAATATATATTATTATCTTCTTTTGGGGAATTCTGTTATCGCTATTTATGATGTATGTAGGTATCCAGTATGGCATCATACGTCGCAAGTTGGAAACCCAGGAACTGCAACGCAAGCTGGCGGAAGCCGAGACGGAAGAATGGCGGGAGAAGATGCTCGACAAGGTCAAGGAGAAGATTGCCTTAACCGAGGAAGCCCGTGACCGGATGACACGCGGCGAGGACCTTGTAGCCAAGTATATATACCACCAGCAGGGTATCGAGGAACTGAGCACGGAGCTCTTTTCCATCTACCAGAAACCTATCAACACGGTCAAGAAACAATACCCCGACCTGACGGAGCTGGATCTGCTGGTCATCTGCCTTTTGGGTATCGGCATGGACAATGTAGAGGTCTGCTCTATCCTGCGCATGGAGAAACGCACCCTCTACCGCCGCCGGCAACTCATCGCCCAGCGCATCGGCCTCTCTTCTAGCACCGCCCTCGAGGAGTTCGCAAAGAACATGCTCCAGGAGACACTACCGGAAAACTAAAATCACCTTAAAATTAGACAATTATGAAAACGAATAATATAACTCACGTGACTTATA
>CACYKR010000035.1 GCA_902774995.1 uncultured Bacteroidales bacterium
GGGGATGCCCTGTGCGTGCAGTTTCTCCGCGCGCTGCGCCAGCGCAAAAGGAACCGCCTTGGGCACACCGGTGGCGGTAAAACCACCCATGCCCAAGACGTCACCATATTGTATGAGTTCGGCAGCCTCTTCGGCTGTCATATATGGAAGCATAATTTTTTTGTTTGAGCGGCAAAGCCGCTGGTTTGACATTGTTTGAGCTTCGCTCGTTTGAGGTTGTTTGGCGGCAGAGCCGCTGGTTAATCCTTGTACTTTTGCCCTTCAATATTGGTTCGCTTTAAATAACGAATCAAATTGGTTATCTTACTGCCTAAATCTTTTGTTTGCTCCATGAGAGAATTATACTGATCAATAGTAATATAACCCACATCATATGCTCTATGCAACTGACTACGCACTTCGCCACATGAACCTTTAGAAATATACAGAAATTGCACAAATTCTTTCCTTCCTTCTCTCTCAAATCCCTCCGCTATATTATCCATAATAGAACCTACAGCGGCTCGGATTTGAGAACAGAAGCGTATATCTTTTTCAAATTCAGGCGTCCTTGTGAGCTGATACACTGCGTTGGATAGCAAACGTGCTTGCTGCCATACCTGCATATCTTCAAAGTGCTTAATTGTCATTACAGAACGACGGAGCTTCAAACAAAGTCCAAAGGACTCAAACCTTCAAACAAGCCATAAGGCTCAAACTAATTATAATTACTCTGCTTTGCCGTCCGAACCGAGGACGTTGATGATTTTGTGCTTGTAGAGCTCGGTCATCAGGTCACGAGCAGGACCACAGTACTTACGCGGATCGAACTCTGCCGGCTTCTCTGCGAACACCTTGCGGACAGCAGCGGTGAACGCCAGACGGCTATCGGAGTCGATGTTGATCTTGCATACTGCGCTCTTGGCAGCCTTGCGCAGTTGCTCCTCAGGAATACCTACTGCGTCAGGCAGTTTGCCGCCGTACTTGTTGATCATATCTACATACTCCTGCGGAACGGAAGACGAACCGTGCAGCACGATCGGGAAGCCCGGAAGCTGCTCCATAACAGCATCCAGCACGTCAAATGCCAATGGAGGAGGAACGAGACGGCCGGTCTTCGGGTCACGGGTGCACTGCTCCGGAGTGAACTTGTATGCACCGTGGCTGGTACCGATGGAGATTGCCAAGCTGTCGCAGCCCGAACGGGTAGCGAAATCAACAACCTCTTCCGGTTTGGTATAGTGGCTGACAGCGGACGAAACCTCATCCTCAACACCTGCGAGTACACCAAGTTCTGCCTCAACGGTTACGTCGTACTGGTGAGCGTAGTCCACTACTTTCTTGGTCAGGGCGATGTTCTCCTCGTAAGGAAGAGAAGAAGCATCAATCATGACAGACGAGAAACCAAAGTCCACGCAGCTCTTGCAGAGCTCGAAGCTGTCTCCGTGGTCGAGGTGCAGACAGATCTGCGGGTGCTCCCAACCGAGCTCCTTAGCGTACTCAACAGCTCCCTGAGCCATGTAACGGAGCAGGGTCTGGTTAGCGTAGTTACGAGCGCCTTTGGATACCTGGAGGATAACCGGGCTCTTGGTCTCAGCCGAAGCTTTGATGATAGCCTGGAGTTGCTCCATGTTGTTGAAATTGAACGCAGGGATAGCATAGCCTCCCTTGATTGCCTTGGCAAACATCTCACGGGTGTTTACGAGGCCTAATTCCTTGTAAGAAACCATAGTTGTAATAAATTGTTATTTGTTATTAGTTATTAAAAAATATCTAGTGGACTAGTGAACTAGCGGACTAGTGGACTAGTTTCTAAACTCTTTTGCGTGATGACCTCTGATGAGCACATGGTGGTTCGCAATGGGGTCTGTCAGGAAATAATTACTTACCTCAGGCGTTGCCTTGATCCATACCTGCGTGCGGCAGAGGTTAGGTTCATACTGACACCTCTCCAGCGTGACATCCACCGCCAGGAGGCGGTTCATGTCTCCGGATAGTTTGACGAGTGTATAGTCCCCTGTAGGCAGTTCGCCATGGATAGCCACGCCTATACCCGATTCGAAATGCGTGGTGTACTCGTGCTTCACCGTCATGCCGAGCGGAAGCGTGCAATGGGCGAAGAGCATCTCTCCGTCAGCGTTGATACGCGCCGGGTTGACCTGAAAGCAGAGTTCGCCGGTGATGCGTTTGCATAGCATCATCGTCAGGAGCGTAGGTATATCTCCTTCACAGGCTGCGGGAATACCTTCGTCGTTGAGTTTGGAGAGCGCTATACAACCGGTGTTCTTGACGGTCTTCAGCAGGTCGAAGCATCGGAGCGTCACGCCTTGCAGGTCATAGCGTAGTACAATCTCTTTGAGGCGTTGGTAAACAGCCTCGGCACCCGCCATGCCCGGGTCCACTTCACCCAGCGAGGTCATCTCTTCGATGGGGATGTCAACCAGCTCCAGATTCATCCTCTCCTTCACCTCCCGATAGTCCACCGTAGAAGCGATGAGCCAGTCGGAAGGTTTTCCGACAACGCCGAGCCGCATCGGCTGGGCGTTATACAGTTTCCTGTTAGAAGGTTTGAATACCATTATTCTCTCCAGAATTTAGCGGCATGGTGACCTTTGATCAGTACATGGTGGTCGCACAGCGGATAGGTCAGCAGATACTGGCTGACGATAGGTGTGGACTGGATCCATATCTGCGTACGGCATAGGTTCTGCTCGTACTGGCAGCGGGTCACTTTGACATTGACGGCAAGAAGCCGTTTCATATCGTTGCTCAGCTTGACAAGGGTGTAGTCGCCGGGCTCCACCTCGCCGTGGATAGCTACGCCTATGCCGGACTCGAAATGCGTAGTGAACTCATGCGACTTGGTCATCTTGAGTGCAATCGTACATTTCGCCAGGAGTATCTGTCCGTCCGGTTGCACACGTGCCGGACTGCCCATCCATCCTATCTCACCCGTCAGTTTCTTGCACGCCATCATCGTCAGGAGTACCGGGATGTCGCTCTCGCAACCGGCAGGAATACCTTCGTCGTTGAGCTTGGAAACCGCCACACAACCGGTGTTCTTGACCGTAGTGAAGAGGTCGAAACAACGGAGGGTGATACCGTCCAGTTTGTATTTGGCAATAATCTCTTTTAACCGCTCGTAGATAGCTTCTGCACCCTTCATTCCCGGGTCCACTTCGCCCAGCGAGGCTATTTCCTCAAAAGGAATGTCTATGAGCTCGCAATTGGTCTTCGCCAGCACTTCTTTGTAGTCCGTTTGCGAAGCGATGAGCCAGTCGGACGACTTTCCTAATACACCTAATCTCTGCTTCTTCTCATTCTTGAGCACTTTCTCCAGCGGAGCACGTGTCAGAGACTCCGTCTCGCTGGGATCGGGAAAAATAATATCCCGGGGATGTTGCATGATCTTCGCCATGCCTTTGCGCTGACGAATGAAACTCAAAATCTCCAGCGCAGCCGGTAGGGAGTTGCTGAACCCGCTAACCATCAGGTAGATAGGACGTTGCAGGTCAATCTTTTTCTCGCGAACCAGATCCACGAACTGCGCCTCTGTACCACCGGACAGAACGGCTACGACTTGATTTTCCTCCACAAACTCATCCGAAACCTTGAACGGCATGTCGGATACTTCTGTGTGAAGTTGGGAGCAAAGTGTGTACAACATAGAATTAAAAATTAAAGGTTATTACTCAAATCCGCTGCAAAATTAGTAAAAAAAAATCACATACGCAAGTGCGCACGCGTTTTTTGCCAAAAAAAATAATCTGTTACCCATTTGTGAGGTCGCGGTTATATCGCGGTCATATATCGGTTTTGAGCCGAAATCGGGTGTATTCTTTATGCACTTTGATCCGTTTTATTTACACGGAAAGTGAAGTATTTCTGTCCGAAATATGAGAAGGCGACGGTGATGAGTGTGATGATCATCTTGGATGGCGTAGGATACCACCCTATTATCTCGACGCATAGTTTGAGTCCGAAATAGTTTATAGCCAGGTTCACCGCCACAATAAGCATATATCGTCCAAGCTGGCGGTAACTGTTGAGCCGGGAGGCAGTGAAGGTAACATATTTCTGTAGCCAGAATCCGGTGAGTAGCGTTATCGGAAAGACGATACAGAGGGTAGCGATGTGCGGGGTGAGGCAGAGGTGAAAGGTGAAAGGTGAAAGGTGAAAGTACACCAGGTCATGTCCAATAACAAAGTTATACAGGAAGAAGTAAAGCAGCCAGTCGAGTACGAGGTTTCCGCCTCCGCAAGCGGCATATCGAAAGAGCTGTTCCGGCATCCATTTGGCGAACGGACGGTAAAAAAAATCAATGATTTGTGTGATTATTTGCGCTAATTTGTGCATTTTATGCGATTTTTCTTGCGTAATTCAAAAAAAAGTAGTACTTTTGCAGCCGCAAAAGCCGAGTGCTTGGATGATTTGCGCACATGCCGGTATTCAAATCGGCTACAAAATTAGTAATAATTTTTTAATTGCGCAAATATTTTGAACTAAAATTAACAACAGTATGGACGATTATCACCCTGACAATGCAACAAGTACATGCCAAAAAATTTCTGGGGCAGCACTTTTTGACGGACTTGACAGTCGCCCGCAGAATTGCTGAAACCCTCACATCCGGCCGAACTATTGAAATCGGTCCCGGTATGGGTGTCCTCACCCAGTTTCTCCTTAAAAATCCTGATATACAACTCACGGCGATAGAAATCGACCGCGAGTCTGTGGCGTATCTCAAAGAGTGGTACCCGGAGTTGGATCTGGTGGAAGGTGATTTTCTGAAGATTGACCTGAACAAGATGATTCCCGAAGGCGAGTTCAACGTCATCGGCAATTATCCCTATAATATATCCAGCCAGATTTTCTTCAAAGTACTGGAATACAAAGACCGTATTCCCGTGTGCTCAGGTATGATCCAGAAGGAAGTGGCGGAACGGATTGCTTCCAAGCCCGGCAAGAAGGCATACGGCATCCTGTCCGTGCTCCTGCAAGCCTATTATGATATAGAATATCTGTTTACGGTAGATGAACATGTGTTCAACCCGCCTCCAAAAGTCAAGTCGGCTGTCATCCGCATGACGCGTAACAAACGACGACGGTTGGAGTGCGACGAAGCGCTCTTCAAGACCGTCGTCAAGACAGCTTTCAACCAGCGGCGAAAACAGATGAGAAACTCGCTACGGAGTTTAGTCGAAAGTCAAAAGTCGAAAGTCGAAAGCTCAGAACGATTAGAATGGTTCCTGACTCGAAGGCCGGAACAGCTATCTGTAGAAGAATTTATTGAACTAACAACTTTAATTGCAAGCCATCATGTCTGAAATCAAGATATTCTATAAAGACAAGGATAAAATCAAGGTAGCCCGTACCATCTCTACGCTCAAAGAGCTGGACAAGAAAGATATTATCTGGATTGACCTGCTGGACGTGAGTGACAAGACGGAGGACACCTTGGAGGGCTTTCTGAAGATTGATATTCAGGAAGATGAAGAAATGGAAGAGATCGAGCTCTCGTCCCGTTATATCCAGACGGACGACAGCATCGTAGCAAACAGTAACTTCCTGAAATCCAATTTTGAGATGGAGCCGGTGAACTTCATCCTCAAAAACAGTATTCTGGTCTCTATCCGCGACAACGAGTTGGACACTTTCAACGAGACGTTCATAAAAGTGTTTGTCAACACCCGTAATTTCCCGACGGGCTATCATGTGTTGGTAGCGCTATTCGAGACGCGTGTGGAAAAGGATGCCGACTTGATTGAGGATACCACGGATATGATTACCGAACTTTCCCAACGCATCAACGCCAACAGCGATCACGTGGATGAAGATTTGCTTGTTCAAATCAAGGACCTGCAAGAAAAAGTGACTATCATCCGACAGAACATCATGGATAAACAGCGCGTTATCTCCAATATCCTCAAATGCGATTTCTTCCCCGAAGAACTCTATCCGCGTCTGACGATGATTATCAAGGATATCAACTCGCTTTTTGACTATACCCGGTTCGGTTTCGACCGTCTGGACTACCTCCAGGATACCTTCCTCGGTTTGGTAAACATCGAGCAGAACAAGATAATCAAGATATTCACAGTCATCAATATCATCTTCCTGCCTCCTACACTTATCGGCAGCCTGTATGGTATGAACTTTGACTTCATGCCGGAACTCCACTGGCGGCTCGGATACCTGTTTGCACTCGGTCTGATGGTGCTATCGGTAGTACTTATATTACTGATATTCAGACTGAAAAAATGGTTATAAACATATTGTTAACAATGTAAATGGTACCCGGTACAAAACTTGTTCCACATTGCATTTATCAAAACCATTCACATTCGCTTCACTATAAAAATTACTTGTAAATTATAATAAATCAAAGAATTATTTTATTTATCAACAATTTCTACATACATATATATCCATGGATTTAAAAAATAAAGAATATATTGATAATATTAAATCCTTAGCGAAGGAGAAGAAGGCAGTCATTTTTGCGCATTACTATACCCGTCCGGAAATACAAGAATGTGCCGATTTCATCGGAGATTCTCTCGCTCTTGCGCAACAGGCTACGCGCGTACAAGCGAACATATTAGTAATGTGCGGTGTTCATTTCATGGGCGAGACGATGAAGATTCTCTGTCCGGAGAAGAAAGTGTTGATACCGGACATGAATGCCGGTTGTTCTCTGGCAGACAGCTGCAAGGCGGAAGATCTGGCTGCTTTCAAAGCGCAACACCCCGATCATATGGTGGTGAGTTACGTAAATACGAGTGCGGAGGTGAAGGCGCTGACGGATGTGGTGGTGACCAGTTCGAATGCCAAGAAGATAGTGGATCAGCTGCCCCAAGACGCGAAGATAATCTTCGGTCCTGATCACAACTTAGGCAGTTATATCAATTCTGTAACAGGCCGTAATATGCTTCTTTGGAACGGAGCATGTCATGTACACAGCCGTTTTTCCTTAGAGGCACTTCTTGAACTCAAAAAAGAGAACCCCGGTGTAGAGGTGCTGGCGCATCCCGAATGCAAAGCGCCTATTTTGGCGCAGAGCGACGTAATAGGTTCTACCCAGGCTCTGCTCCAGCATACCATCAAATCGCCCGCCAAACGCTTTATAATAGCTACAGAGAGCGGTATTCTGCATGAGATGCAGAAGGCATGTCCAGAGAAAGAGTTTATTCCCGTTCCGCCGGAGGTGACGGAAGGAGTAGGATGCAGCTGCAACGAGTGCGAGTACATGCGGATGAATACTTTGGAGAAACTCTATGCGTGTCTGCATGACGAGCAGCCCGAAATGGTAGTTGACAAAGAGGTGGCGGAGAAAGCCGTGAGCTCTATCCAGCGGATGCTACAGATGAGCTAACGGAGCAACAGAACAACGGGCAGATGGTCCGAGAAACCGTTTTGGTAACGGAAACCGTTGAAGGTACGTTTTGGCTTCAGACCCAAGTATTTCTCATCCGTCTCTTGAATCCATTCAGCATCGTAAATATATACGGTGCTGATTTTTTGCAGGTTATCGGATGTGTAGAACTGGTCGAGACAAGTCCAGCGTCCCTGATACTTGTGCGTGCCATAGCTTTCGACTTTCGACTTTTGACTTTCTACTACCATCCGGTTTATCAAACCTCTCAGGTCGTCTTTCGGTTCGCCGTTCATATCGCCCATGACGATGATTTTTGCGTCCGGGTGAACAGTATAAACGCTGTCTATAGCGGTTTGCAACACGTCTTTCACGGTCTTGCGTTTCCATTCGCTCTCTGCCGCTCCGTCGCGTTGGGAAGGCAGATGGCAAACAAACAGATGCAAAGTGTCCTTCTTGTCCACCTTCGCGCAGACATATAGGATGTCCCGGGTTACCAGTTTCTCCTCCCTTGAGGTGGTGAAGAGCTCTGCTCGATCGGACTGCCGGTGGCCGTCCGTAGAACTCCGGGGTGGGTTTTGTATGCTGAGTTTTTTAGTCCGAATGGTATCTACTCTACTCTTTTTATATATCATTGCGACGTCTATTCCTCGCGGGTCTTTGCTCTCATAATGTACAAAATCATACTCGCACCGCCGCAATGTGTAGCATAATTTGCGCAGACAGGCAGCGTTCTCGACTTCCTGCAGACCCGCTATATCTACTCCATCCCACTCGCCTATATTCGTCAGCACACGGGCGATGTTCTCCACTTTCCGGTTATACCGCGAGTAGCTCCACCGCCGTTCGCCATCCGGCGTCCATTCCAAATCGTCTTTCGGTTCTCCTGCCACGCTGTCATGCGCAGGATGAAAGAGGTTTTCAACATTATAACTGACGATGCGTAACGGCTCGGCAGATATAGTGTTTATACCTGCAAGAGCCATGATAATTATCCATGAAACGCTAAGAATAGCCGTTTTCATCGGAGAAATAGGTTATTTGAATATCTTAGGCAAGAACCGGCAGAGGTAGTCCTGCCAGTTGTCCCAGGTATGGCCTCCGGCGGATTCGTAATAGGTGTATTCGAGATGGTTTGCATCCAGCCAACGGCGGTATTCTTCGTTGAAACTATATAAAAAATCATCCTTGCCTATACCGATCCAGTAAAGCTTGGTGGTTTTCATCTGTTCTTTCACTTCCTCCTCCCAATGGTTGTATATAGGGTTAGGGTCTAATGGGAGGATAGCTGCCGAAAAAAGACCCACATACGCAAACTGTCCGTGCAGATGGTGGGATACGTGCATAGTGTGAAATCCTCCCATGGAGAGACCGGCTATAGCGCGTTCGGATGGTTCGTTGCTAATAGGATATTCGGCTTCCGCTTCTGCCATAAACTGTGGAAATAGCCTCTCCCACTCGCCTGTCATAGCATTGGCTTTCTCCTCGTCCGAAGTGGGTCTGGCGGGACAGTTGTCCGGCATGATAACCACCATCTCTTTGACCTCGCCGGCTTGCAGCAGCGAGTCCATGATCTCCACCAACCTACCCTGTTTGGTCCAGTCGTCCTCATTGCCGTACATTCCATGTTGCAGATAGAGGACAGGGTATTTGGTACTTGGTACTTTACGATAGTTCTCCGGCAGATAGACACAGCAGGGCGTGCCGTTCAATGTGTCGCGTACTACTGTTCCTGCGTGCAGAGGTTCAGCACCCTTTGGGCTGCAACCGGTGAAGATTGCTGCGGTCAAAAAAGCCGCAGCGATGTAGAGAATATGTTTCATAATTTAGCAGTCATTTTCATTCGCATTTCGTTACCATTACGGACGTCACTGTAGCGTTTGAGTTCCGCCGGAAAGGTAGTTAACTATTTCTTCCAGGTATTTTGGGTTAAATCAGCGCACTCTTGCGCTTGTCTTTATGTCTTTCTCCTTTTTTCCAGCCTTGTCCGAAAGCACCGCTCGGAGATTTATTTTTACCATCATTTCTTTGAATATAAAAGAAAAGTAAAATACTTTAAATCAGCGAATTATATAGATTCTTTTCTTTTCTTTTTTTTAAAAACTATGGTTTTCTGCCAGTTTTTAAAAGAAAAACTATATAGTGTATTTCCTGTATTTTCTTCCTCCGATAGGTTTAATTTCTCCCCGTTTTGCCATTTCCCGTACAGTTTTTTCCAAATCAGCAAATTCAACTTTCGGTTGCAAAGGTACTGCTTTTTTCTGACATACGCAAGTATTTTAAGCGATTTGGGTAATTTTTCTTGTCTCGCTCTTCTCTCGGTTGTCTCTTGGTCATAGGTCGGTGGAAAGTGGACAAAATGGCACTCAATATGGACATTTTGGCACACGGGATGGACATTTTGGCAGAGTTTTGCGTCTGGCACAGACATTGCAATGGATAGGGTGAAAACGTTTACAACGCGAGCCGCAAAGCATACAAAACTCCTACAGCTCCGCAAACAACGCAAGATTGTTTAACTTGGGTTCTGGCAACAGACCCGCAAATTTAGGAGATTTAATTATGACACCTGCAATGTATCGTAGAAACGGATGGTTCCCGACAGTATTTGATGAGTTTCTGAACTCGGATTTAATGAACACCGCAATTACAACCGCTCCGTCGGTTAACGTCAAAGAAACCGAGAAAGCGTATATCGTTGAACTGGCAGCGCCGGGCGTAAAGAAAGAGTACTGCCGCGTTCATGTCGATGAGGATCACAACCTGTGCGTCGCGATCGAGAACAAGTTCGAGCACAAAGAGGAAGACAAACACTCGCACTATCTGCGCCGCGAGTTCTCGTACACCAACTATGAGCAGAAATACAGTCTGCCGGATGATGTGAACGAAGAAGAAATCAACGCCAAGGTAGAAGACGGTATTCTGACTATCGAACTGCCGAAACTCCAGAAAGTAGTCGGCAAGACGACGAAACAGATTGAGATCAAGTAGTCGAAAGTCGAAAGACAAAAGAACGGCAACCGGAAGGCTGCCGTTTTTTGGTGTTAGTAGTTCTCCAAGAGCAGTTGGAAATAACTCTGCGGATGGTTGCAAACGGGGCACTCGTCGGGTGCCTGCTTGCCGATGACGATATGGCCGCAGTTGGAGCATTGCCAGATGCAGTCGCCCTCGCGCGAGAAGACCACCTTGTCCTCGATGTTCTGCAGCAGTTTGCGATAACGCTCCTCGTGGTGTTTCTCAATAGCGCCGACCATCTCGAATTTCTCCGCTATCTCGTCAAAGCCCTCTGCGCGTGCTTCGGCTGCCATGCGTGCGTACATGTCCGTCCACTCGGCGTTCTCGCCTTCAGCCGCAGCCAGCAGGTTGGCAGCTGTGTCGCTGACCTTGCCGCCGTTCAGGTATTTGTACCATATCTCCGCGTGCTCTTTCTCGTTAGCTGCGGTCTCTTCGAAGATCTTGCTTATCTGCACGAATCCGTCTTTCTTGGCTTTGGACGCGAAGAAAGTGTACTTGTTGCGTGCCATCGACTCGCCTGCGAAAGCCTCCATGAGGTTCTTTTCGGTTTTTGTTCCTTTCAAATCTTTCATAATCATTTTTTTTGATGGTTAATATTTCGGCTGCAAAGATACAACAATATTTTGAGATACGCAAGTTTTTACCGAAAATAATAACCTGCTTGTGTTAAATTGAGTTTTTTGAATTTGTACTCGGAACAACGCTAAATCTGCTTTTCAGTCGTAAGAAAGGCATCTCAAAGTATTTATAAGACAAACCTGCAAGGACGATTGTTAAAACGGTCATTGTGATAAATATAACAATAGAAGCCACACCATTAGGCATAAACTCAGCCGGTTTGATAATACGAGTGAATATGTATAGCAATAATGGGTGGATAACATAAATACCATAGGATATTTGCCCCAAATAATTCATTACCCGATTTTCCAATAAAGGTTTACGTAATAATCCGGCCATAATTACAAATAGAGAAATAAACGCAATAAATTCATTGCGCACAGGAGATGGAATGTAATCTGCATATAAGCCTGAGGTGAAAAACAGTCCCCACGCAATAATAGCTACAATGCGATTGGAGCACAACTTGCAAAACCATTTTGTTTTGCGATAATACATGATGGCCCCGATTGCTCCTAACATCATACAATCAAACTGCGTTACGCCTAAAATGCGGTAGGTAATCCCCTTGCCAAGAAAAACATACGCTGCTAATTTGGCAACAAACCAGCAAACAAACAGAACCGATACAAATGTCAGCACATGTTTCTTGTTATATTTTACCATCCATGGATACCAAAGATAATACTGCTCTTCTACTCCCAAACTCCAGAAGTGGAAAAGAGGGATAATTCCTAATCCCAATGCATGAGATATGTTGCCGGAAAAGAACGTGTAGAACCATGCCGCATTATCTATTTCGCCGTGAAAGAGCCATGTCGCTAATAATGCAAGTGCAAAATAGGTATAATAGAGCGGCCAAATACGCAAAATACGGCGCATATAGAATTTCGGGATACTGACATCGTCGGTTTTACCGATTTCGTTCATTAACAGAAAGGTAATTAGAAAACCACTGATGACGAAGAATGTGGTTACAGGTCCTGAGGGCCAAGGAATATGCCAATTGGGTGTCACTCCCCATTCGCCGAACGGAGCCCACATATGACCAAACAACACAGTAAGTGCTGCAACTGCGCGGATACCGTTCAAACCGGGTAAATACAACTTGTTTTGACTCATAGATTGATAGTTTTTTTGCATAACTATCAATCGTTTTGGGCACAGAAAAGGTGTGAACTCTCTATTCGCGTTCACGGGAAGCCTGAGAAAATAAACCCGTCAATATGCCTAGATAAATCCACACCCGATGGATTATTATGGCATATTTGTACGGTTCACAGGTATAGTGAACGCTCTTATTCCGACTTTAAGAAATCAGTTTCTCAGGCTTTTTTCTCGAACGCGAAATAATAGTAATGCTTTGTAAATATGTTATTACGCAACGCTTTGCGCTTGTTTTTATCCGTTTTTACGGCTTCCTAAAATTCAGCTGCAAAGGTACTGCTTTTTATGCAATTATGCAAGTTTGTTGCACAAAAAATATACTTTTTTATGCAGTATGGAGTAATTATTGTATGAAATACTTGGTCTTCTCTCGGTGATTTAGAGTGCTTTTTTATTGCAGTAGGGATTTAGCTTAACATCATAATAGCTTTCTTCAGCGCTGCGATAAACGCATCCACATCGTCCTTGTCGTTGTACAGACCAAACGACACTCTCACCGTTCCCGGCACGCCCAGTTCGTCAATCAGCGGTTCGGCACAGTGGTGTCCCGTACGGACAGCCACGCCCTGCTGGTCCAGCAATGTGCCAATATCAAAAGGATGGATCAGCCATTCCGATGACTTTTGACTTTCGACTTTCGACTTTTGACTATTATACACATTAAAACTGATCACCCCTGCTTTGGGTTGACCGGCGGCATAGACATGTACGCCCTCGATGGCTGCTAACTGCTGCTCGCAGTAGTCCGTCAGTTCGCGCTCGTGCGTCTCAATGGTTTCCCAACCGATGGATTGCATGTACTCGACCGCTTTGTGCAGTGCATAAGAGCCCACGAAATTAGGGGTACCCGCTTCGAACTTATAGGGCAGGTCGTTATAGGTCGTACCCGACCAACGGACATGGTTGATCATCTCGCCTCCACCCTCATGCGGCGGCAGTTGTTCCAGCCACTCGCGCTTGCCGTACAGTACGCCGATACCCGTCGGACCGTACATCTTATGTCCCGAAAACGCCAGGAAGTCGCAATCCAATGCCTGCACATCGACCTGCCTATGCGGCACACTCTGCGCACCGTCAATGCACACCGGTATGTTGCGTTCGTGCGCGAGATGAATGATCTCCTCTATAGGATTGATGATTCCTAATACGTTGCTGACATGCGCCACGGAGACCAGTTTCGTCTTTTCGTTCAGAAGTCCCTTGAAAGCCTCTATGTCGAGCGTTTGATCCTCGCGCAAGGGAATATGCCGCAGCACCGCTTTCTTGCGCTCACAGAGCATCTGCCACGGTACAATGTTGGAATGGTGCTCTACGGCAGATACGATAATCTCGTCGCCCTCGTGAATGAAAGCCTCACCGAAAGAGAAAGCCAAGGCATTGAGACTGTCCGTCGTGCCTTTCGTGAAGATGATCTCGTCGCTACTCTCCGCTCCGATGAACGCTGCCACAGCTTTTCGCGCCTCCTCATGTTTCATCGTTGCTACTTGGCTCAGATGATGCACGCCGCGGTGGATATTGCTGTTCCAATGGGTGTAAGCCTCCGTGATGGCATCTATCACCGCCTGCGGCTTCTGGCTCGTAGCGGCATTATCCAAGTACACCAAGGGGCGTCCGTGTACCTTCTCGTTCAATATAGGGAAATCTGTTCTGTTCATACAGGTTTACTTGGGTTGGGATCCTTTCAGTTGGTTAAACATGAATCCTTAACGCCTGCAAAGGTACAACTTTTTTTTGAGATATGCAAGTTTTATGGCGATTTTCTTAAATTTGCGCCTTGTAGGAGCTTTCCCCCGAGAGAAAGAAAAAAGAAAAAGAAAAGAACCAAAAGAATAATAAAAAAGAAAGCCCAGCCCCACCACCACCGTAGGTGGTAGCTACCACCTTTAAAAATAAAGGTGGTGGTACTGCGTATACGCGCGAGGAGATGCCGGTGGCGCGGCGTGGCATGGCGGTCGGTCTGACTATTTTTAAAGAAGATTTTTAGTTCTATGTGCCGATTTTCAGGATGTCCTTCGGACTTTGTCAGGTCGTTCCCGGGACATGGTCCCGTGATGGTCTTGCGCTTCATTCACCTTACCATCACGGGACCATCTTCTGAGAACTACCTAACGAAAGTACAGTCAGAACATAAGCGGAGTGCCAGTAAACACTCTGATAGAAGTTGCCAATTATTAAGATTCCTCAATAACGCAACAGGCGGACATCTCTGCCCGCCAGCTGCCTTGGTACTTAGTCCCTTAACTAACGTGAGTTCGACATGCTCATACTTTCCGAAGAAACCTTCGCTGAATCTGGAATTTGAACAGTCGAATCAGCTTTGTCTCTTCTAAAAATTATATAGAACTCACGTTAATATATGTCCATAACACAGCGCACGGCATTTGGATGTCGCGCTGTGCTTGAATTAATATATAGAAACCGAGCTTAGACCCAATCTCTCAAGAATAGTTCGTTGAAGATGTCGCTTTCTGTCTCCTTGTAGCCTAACGATTTGTCCACTATATCAAAAATATTATAGATGTCAAAATCGTTTTCTTTGGCTGCTTTTGCTAACTGCTTGTAATGGTCATTATTATCATAGTGACAAGTTATCAGCACATAGTGGCGATTATCTTTTGGATAGTCTTTTTTGTCTTGATAATATTCATCGAAAATCTGCCTGTAACGCTTTAATTGGTCGTCATGCACTCCTGTGTAATACTTGTCTTCAATCAAAATAGCGTGGTGTTCTTCTCTACCATCTATATGCAAATCTACCTCTACCCATAAATCTACATACCGCTCTTGTTTCCAAACGCGTACATCGTCAATGGTTATAATTTTCATGTCCTGCAACCTATCAATCAACTTGCAGAGCATATATTTGCAGTAGTGATATAAAAGAGGCTTATTGTCCTTTACAAATGGATATTTTGTGCAACGCAAACTCCAAGACAAAACGTAATCCATCATTGTTTCTGCGTGTCCGTCTTTCTCTGAATCATCGCACATTAAGAAAGGTTTGTATTCTGCCATAATCTCTTATTTTATAAGTTTACCAATAATCGAGTATTTCTTGCCATTAGGCATTAGGATGTATATATCACCGTTTTCTATATACTTAGCAGGTCTTTCTGTGGAGTTTTCATAAATATCCTCTATGCCTTGGCTCTTTGGTGTAGCTGTATAAGTAGCTGTGTATGTAGCATCTCCCGCTACGGGAACAATTTCCGGCGACCACTTATCAAAAGTATAGGTATATTTGTCGTCCTCTTCTTTTGTCGGAACACCTTTGGGGTAGATAGGCAAAGAGCCATATTCCCACAAACTAGCCGACAAAATACTATCGTCACTCATGAAAGTAATCGTATATTTATTTAGTGTAGCATTGTATGTAGCTTTATAAGTAGCATCTTTGGTCACGGTTACAACGCGAGGCGACCAGCCTGCAAAAGTATATGAATACTGCGCATCGCCTGTTTTTTGAGGGTCTGCCGGAATAACCGGTGTTGCACCATATTCATATTCTTGCTCAGCGATAATAGTATCATTTTCATCGACAAATCGGACAGTAAATATCTGAGGAGCGAAAATAGCAGTAATTGTTGTGTCCTGTGTCAATGTAATTGTTCGTGGATTCTCAGTTACACCGTCTGACCATTGTACGAAATTGTTCCCCCTATAAGGGAATGCAGCAAGAGTTGAAGAACAAACATTTCCCCCCGAAGTAGTATAGCCTCTTAAAGAATCAGAAGAAGAGACATTAAATTCATATATATTAGGTTGATATTGTATATTATATCTATTCCAATTTGACATTTGATATGTCTCTAAACTACCGCAAGGAACATAGACGGGAATAGTATCAGCTGTAATAGGATGTACATTTGAAATAACAGGTGGTATTTCGGCATGTATTACAATTTCCATTGGCGCGAAAGAAGTCCCCAAACCCCAACGATCAAAAGCATATATACCAATTTCTGCTATATTACTACCTATTACTACGGAAGATAAAGTACGACACCACGCAAAAGCATACTCTCCTATACTTACGACACTATTTGGAATTGAAATAGCGGATAATTTTTCACACTTATAAAATGCATTATTACCAATAAATTGAACCTTGTTAGGGATAACTATAGAATCCAATGAAACGCAATAACTGAAACATGCGTCACCAATAGTTAAAACACTATCAGGGATATCAAATGTTTTAAATGGACAACTGGCAAATGCATGATTGCCAAGTGTTGTAATACTTTGTGGTAAAGATACGGAGACTAATCCTGAGCCATAAAATGCACTATCACCAATGCTCGTTACAGTATTAGGAATTTCTATTGATTTCAATGCCTTACAAGAATAAAACACCTCATCTTCAATATAAGACAATCTATGGGGCAAGATTGCTGATTCCAATTTTTTGCATTTATAAAATGCGCCGGCACCAAGGGTTTCTACACTTTCAGGAATAGTTACTGACGTAAAATTATTGCAATCTTGGAAAGCATGATCTCCTATATATTTCAAATTATTTGGTAACTCAAATGAAAGCAGCTTACTACAACCAGCGAAAGCGCGCCGACCTATAGAGTCAACAGTATTAGGGAAAGTAATTGATTTCAAATTAGAACATTCGCCAAAAACAGATGGGCTGATACTGGTAACACTATTGGGAATAATAACGGAATCTAATTTAGAACAACCATAAAACGCAGCCGTGTCAATATGTGTTAAGCTATTAGGTAATTGCACTTTTGTTAGATTCTCACATTGAGAAAAAGCATTCCTTTTTATACTTTTTAATCCTTCTGGTAAATATAACGAATCTAATGGGCATTTACTAAATGACAGCTCTCCTATAGTATCGAGGCTTCTAGGGAATATTATATTTTTAAGATTAGAGCATCCAAAGAATGCCCAATTACCTATTCGCGTAACACCATTTAACAATGTTACGGATGTGATATTTTTTAAATAACTGAATGTATACTCTCCAACACCTTTCACATTACTTCCAATAATAAATTCTTTCACTTGCTGACCGAAGATAGCACCGATATTAGAACCTCCAAGCCCAGCAAATACTGAATATGTTTTATTAACTAATGAATCTGAGTTTAAGGTAACTGATATCAAACTATCGCAGCCGCTAAACGCATTCTTTTCTATATTTACAACACTTTTTCCAATGCTTATAGAATGTAGCTTCTTGCAGTTCAAAAAAGTATTTTCCTTGATAGAAACTACGCTATCAGGTATCACAATGGATGTGAGATTACTACAGTTCGAAAAAGCTTTGCTTTCTATGCTAACTACTTTATCTGGTAATGTTAAAGATGTGAGATTTTTACAGTTTGAAAAAGCTCCGCCCCCTATATATAGGGTATTCTCTTTTATTGTATAATTTGTTAGCGTAGTATCAGTAACTTCAATCAAATATGTTCCTGCATAACGAATACTATCAATTACAGGCAAACTGCTACAACCCTCAAAAATACTGTTCCCAAAACTCTTGATAGAAGTTGGAAATACCACTGTGTTCAAACTAATACAATTTATAAAAGCATTATAACCTATAGTAGCAATACTATTGGGAATGACTACAGATGTGAGTTTCCCACAATTAGCAAAGGCTTCTCTATCTATGCTTGTAATGGTATATGTTATCCCATTATTATCAATAGAGGTCGGTATCACAAGGCTAGTGGTATCGCTGTCCCAACAACTACCATAAACAACGCGTTTTCTTTCATAATAATAACCATTATAAAAGTCCATTTGTTCAACGTTCTTGTAAGTGACTTTTGCGGTTTGGCTTACAGAGTCTAACTCGTAATACAATACTCCAATTTTGACTTTTTGAGCAAATGCTGTTCCCACGCTGGTCATGAGCGCAAGACAAATAATTAAGATTTTTCTTTTCATATTACTATTATTTTGAGGTTAATTATAAACAAATACAACAAAAGCGCGAACATTATTCACGCTTATTCTCCAAATAGAGGTTCCTGCAAGACCCTTCAACCAAGAATAAACAATAACGTCCACGCCCGATATGCATAACCCTCCCGCCCTATGAGGGGCGCGAACGGATATTAACATACCCACGAGGACGCTTATTGCACCATCTTGTTTCGGGGTTGAAATTTTGCAGGATTCCTATTTGCCAAAACAAGCGTCAATAAACGCCTTTTATTTCAATTCTATGTTTGTGCTGATTCCTCGTAGTGGGGACTACTCGGGCACTGCACTCGATATGCGTTTCATCGCATATCTTCACCTGTTTAACGTCAGTGAGTGACGCACCGTTTTTTACGCTGTCGGCGGCAGCGGTATCATTATTTAACCTCTTTCAGTATCGTTTCAGGGTTTGTGCCCATAAGGGTGATCGCTGACAGCTTCTTGCCCATATCTTTAAGCGAGTGACCGCAATGGTAAAGGCTGTCATCTATTATCAGCCATCTGTCATGCGAGGGCGTTGACCATTTATGCGTATTCACGGGTTGCACACCTTTGGTGGTATTGTGCATGTCGCGCAAAGACTTATGTTCGCTATCCGAATAGATGTCTGCCGTCACTCCTTTTGCACGCACATCCAACATCTCAAACGTAGCAGCATCTATATACGCATCAATGATAATAACACGTTTTTGCGCTGTCTTAATCAAACTCTCCAATAGTGCTCGTGCAGCAAAGAACTCACCTTCAAAGAAAACCTGTTCTATCGGCGGTAATGATGTTCGCACAAAGAAATCAATCTTCTCTTCGTGGTCTGCCAATTGTTTCTGTTGTAAGGCTAATTGATTCTCTATATTTAATAAACGTTGATTAACGGCATAGCCTTTGAGCATGTAGTCTTTAAGCACTTTATTTGCCCATTGACGGAATTGTGTGCCTCGGATAGAATTGACGCGATAACCAACGGATATAATCATGTCTAAGTTATAAAAGGGAACTTCACGCCTCACTTGCCTGTTTCCTTCTATACGAACCTGTGCAATTTTTGCACATGTTGCTGCCTCCTCCAATTCGTGTGTCTTGTATATATTATGGATGTGCCTTAAGACAGACGTTCTGTCTGTACCAAACAATTCTGCCATCTGTTGCTGGTTCAGCCAAACAGTCTCATCTTGCAGCCGCACCTCCAATTGGATAGTGGCATCAGGCTGATATAATACTATCTCGTCCTTCATTTATCAATAAACGCCTTTTATTATGTCCTCCTTTTTACATCGTGAGGGGATGCTTGCTGTTTTACGTCGGCAAGCGACGAGGGGTATATGCTATTTGTAGTGCCCGTAAGCGGAGATTACTAAAACAAGCACTTCTTTATCATGGATTTCGTAAACTAATCTATGTTCACGGTTTATGCGTCGTGACCATGTTTCGTTATCGAAAGAACTATATACATACTCGTTCCAGGAATTGAGCCATCGTTTCGTTAGGAAGTTTCTCTACATAATGCCCCGCAGCAGCTTGAGCACTGGAATGAGCTAATTTGGCTCTGAACTCCTCCTCTGTCATCTCTACTTTAGGTTCTTGGACGCGTGGAGTACGAATAGTAGTGATCTTCCATCCCATATTACGTGAGTGGCGCCGCAAGAAAGCCGCGTCAGCACTGGGCAGAGTGATTTGTAATGTTTTCATTGTTGCTTCCATAATTTTCGCCTCCGTAGAAGTTGTTAAATTGATTTTGCGCTGCAAAATTACACAAAAAAAACGACATACGCAAGAGTGTATGCCATTTTTGAGCTATTTTCTTGTTTCCTACCTTAGGTAGGGGAGAATCAGAGCGTGTTGATATATTCTACGGTGTTGCCCACGGAGGCGAGGTATTGCTGAAAAGCTTCCCGGCTGATGACTACTGTTCCGCGGCAGTCATTGGGGTGAAAAGAGAGCGTCTCAGCATCCTTCAGACGGCTGTCGAGGAACAGTATCACGTGGTGTTCCGTGTCGTTGATAAGCCCGAAAGGACTGACGCTGCCCGGCTCTAATCCCAGGTACCGCATCATCCTCTCCGGAGAGGCGAAAGACAGTTTGCCGGGAGCTTTCTTGCCCTGCGAGACTAGGATATCTTTCAGCCAGTGCTCGATGTCATGGATAGCCAGGTCGTAGTCACAGGGGAAACAAATCAGGTAATGCTGGTCGCCCTTGTGGTTGCGCATGAAGATGTTCTTGCAATGCACGGAACCGTCGTCGTGCCACCACCGTTTGGCTTCCTCGATGGTCTTGCCCTCGGGGTGGTTGTAGGTAGTGAAAGGAATACCGTGTTCCTCCAGATAGCGCAGCACTTTCTCCTGCCGCTCGGAAATAATCTCGTAGGTCATAGTTGTTCTATTTTTTACCACTCGATGACCGCGCCGATAGGCCGGTCGAGTAGGGTGATGTGGTCTTTCCGGGCTATGGAGCGGGCCACGGAGTCGGGTTCGTTCCACGCATGCGGAGCCAGCGAGAACTTGTCATGGTGGACGGTGATATACTGCTTGGCCTGCAGGTCTGTCATCGCCTTCTCCAAGTCTTCGGGCATCATATGGATAAATGCCCAGTTGGGGTTGTACTGGCCGTTCTCCATAATCGCCAGGTCCACTTCTCCATACTGCTCACGGATGCGCTTGAAACGGTCGTCATACCCTCCGTCTCCGCCGATATAGACCTTGCGTCCCCGGCTCTCCAGCAGGAACGACGCCCAGAGAGTCTCGTTGGCGCCGAAGAGGCGGTTGGAGAAATGGCGGGTAGGCAGGCAGGTGATATGTATATCTGATTGGGTATTTGATATTTGATATTTGACATTGGATATTTGGGTATGGTCATACCAGTTCATCTCGGTGATGATCTCCGGCGAATAGCCCCAGAGGGTGAGGTATTCGGCGATGCCGAGCGGACAGACAGCGTGCTTCACTCGCGGTCGCAGGTCACGCAGCGTAGCGTAGTCCAGATGGTCCCAGTGTTCATGCGTAATCACCAGTAAATCAATATCCGGCATCATATCCGGCGTGTAGTAGTCGGTGCCCGGAAAAGGCTTCATCATCACCGAGGCGGGGAACTCCATCTTCAGCAGCGGATCAACCAGAACGGTCCTGCCGCCGAGGGTGAAGAGGTACGACGAGTGGCCGAACCAGATAAACCAATCGCTCTCTTTGCTGAGGCTCCGTATATCTGTCCGAACGATCTCCAGCGGTTTCTTGGGCACCCGCTCGTGCGTTCTGTCCGTCAGGAATTTCCACATGGCCGCCACTCCCGAAGAGCGTTCTCCGGTGAACTGCGGGGTAGGGACTTCGTTCCGGAAAAGCCGTCCGGTATGGCCGAAAGGATGGGGACCGAAAGCAGGGTGGTGCAGCACCGCCCAGGCAGTCAGGAACAGGCCTGCCAAAATCCCGGTAATAATCAGTATGTGTATCATTCGTCCGGTCATCTGTTAAGGCTTGTAATAACTCTCCTCCAGGATCTTCTGCGCGTCCGGTTCAGCCATCAGTTGCTGTAACGTAACGGTCTCGTTATGTTCCATATAGCTCTCTACGATCCGCCATCCGAGCCATATGCCTAACCGTCCGGGGGCGTCCTGTGAGACCTCCGAGGTGAAAGGACCGTCGTTGAGGTAGCTGGTCAGCACCAGACTCTCGGTCTTGAACAAATCCCGCTTGTCCATCACCAAATGCCAGATTGCCTGCTCGTTACTAAGGCACCATTTCCACTGCTCTTTCGTCCATCCCATGACTTCGTAGCCCGGTAACTCATCGAAGATCCGGGAGGTAAGGTACATCACCTTGCCGCGGTAGATCATTTGGTCCAGCAGACGGCTCTTGGTGGAGGTATAAGGCAGGGAGCGGAAGAGGAACGCACTGATGACATCTACCGGTATGCACTCCGGACGCATGGTCTGTTTCTGGTAGTCATAGACCACGCGGTTGTAGTACTCGTAATCGCTGCCGAGATACATGTCCGCACCGATACCGATGAGGTCGTCGCCGAAATAGACGGGGGTCTGGAAACCGGAGATAAAGAGATACAGGGTAGGGATCTCCGTCTCCGGATAGATCGTCTTTTGGAAACCGTAGGTGGTGTCGCTCAGGAACTGCGGCAGGGCTTGCGCCAGGTAGGCGGTGTCGGAGACAGGGATGCCGAGGATATCCTCTACCCACAGCGGCATGAACACCGGATAGGTGTCATACAGAACACGGATATCTTGCGCAACAGACGACTCGTGTACATTCATCAACGCATTGTCAAAACGCACTATCTCAATATCTTGCGCCTCTATATCCTTCGGGAAATAGGTGCGCTCGGAGTGGCAGGAGGTCAGCGCAAGAATAATGAATAACAGGTACTGAATAACGTAATAATTTTTCATCTTTCAATCATCAATTATAAATCATCAATCCTCCATCCTGCCGTCTTTGATTTCGATGACACGGTCGGCAATAGAAGCGAGCTCTTTGTCGTGGGTGACCAGCAGAATGGTCTGGCCGTAGTCCTTGCGCAACTGCAAGAGCAGGGCTGCCAGCTCTTGCTTGTTCTTCTCGTCCAGACTGCCGGTAGGTTCGTCCGCCAGAATGATGTCGGGACTCATCATCAGCGCCCGCGCTGCGGCTACACGCTGTTTCTCACCTCCGGAGAGCTCGTTGGGCTTGTGCCCCATCCGTTCGCTGAGACCTAAATCAGTCAGCATTTTCTTGGCACGGGCCAGGTACTCAGACTCTTGCTCACGCGCAATCATCGCCGGGATGCAGACGTTCTCAAGGGCTGTGAACTCCGGCAGCAGCTGGTGGAACTGGAAGATAAATCCGATATGTTTGTTCCTAAACGCCGCTAACTGCTTGTCGTTAAGCGCGAAGACATCCGCTCCGTCAATGAGCACCTTGCCGGACGAAGGTCTGTCCAGCGTACCGATGATCTGGAGCAGGGTGGTCTTACCTGCGCCGGACTTACCGATGATAGCTACTATCTCGCCTTTCTGAACGCTGAGGTTCACACCCTTCAGCACTTCCAGCGTGCCGAACGATTTATGTATATCCTGTACTTCTATCATAGCTCAATCGTTAGTTTGCGGTCGCCGTTCTCCATCGGCGTGATCTTCACATAGACGGTGTCTTCCGGCAGGAGAGGCTCAATCATCTCCGGCCACTCGATGAAACAGTAGTTGCCGGAATAGAGATACTCCTCCGCTCCGAAATCCATCGCCTCGCGGATGTCCTTCAGCCGGTAACAGTCGAAATGATACACCTCACCCTTGCAGGGTTGTTCCACGTCATACACATTGACGATGGCGAAAGTAGGACTGTTGACGATGTCGGCGGTACCCATCGCCTCGCATAGCGATTTGATGAACGTCGTCTTGCCGGCACCCATCTGTCCGTCGAAGGCAAAGACCCGGTGCGGCTCGCACTCCTTCAGAATCTCCAGCGGACTTACTTCTTCCCCCCGCTCATTCAGCAGGACAAGATGGCTTTCAGGTATTCCATTCCCCTCCCTTGAGGGGAGGTTGGGTGGGGTTATTTCCCTCTTTTTTATCGTATAAATACTCATAGTCGTGAAAAATATTCAATTCTCAGAGCGTTATTTTGGACTGAAAATGCTCGTAAAGTGCTGATCCTTTGGTCTTTCCTAGCAATTCTATCCATTCTTCCTTTTGGGCTGCTCCAGCGCGTTTCACAGAGCCGAAACGGCGCAGTATCTTCTGCTTGGTAGCGGGTCCAACTCCTTGAATATCATCGAGTTGGCTATGTATCTGCGCCTTACTCCGCTTGGATTTATGATAGGTGATGGCAAATCGGTGTACCTCGTCCTGTATGTTCGTCAGCAGGCGGAACACTTCGCTTGTAACCGGCATGCTTATCTCCGCCGGAGGGAATCCGTAGAGGAGGGTCTGCGTACGGTGTTTGTCGTTTTTCTTCAGTCCGGCGATAGGGATAGAGAGACCTAACTGGTCCTCAACAGCTTCGCGTATGGCGTGCATCTGTCCTATACCGCCATCGGCGATGATGAGGTCCGGCATCTGTCCGCCTTCGTCCAGGAGGTGCTGATATCTTCTCCTTACCACCTCGCGCATGGACGCGTAGTCGTCGGCTCCTTCGACGGTCTTGATCTCAAACCGCTTATAGTCGCTCTTGCTGGGTTTGGCCATGCGATAGACGACGCAGCCGGCCACGGCGTTGGTGCCTTGTATATTCGAGTTATCGAAACACTCTATCCATCGGGGCAGGGTAGGTAACCCCATCATCTGTTGCAGTTCCGTGAGGATACGCACTCCCCGTTGCTCGGGGTTGAGTTTGTCCTCCTGTTTGAGGCGGTCCATCTTATACTGACGGACATTTTGCATAGCCAAATCCAGGAGCTTCTTCTTGTCTCCGGAGACAGCGATATTGACATGCATCGTCTCGTCAAAAACCTCCGGTATGAACGGAACAATCACCTCTTTGGTTCGGCTCTCCAGCCGCTCTCTAAGCTCCATCATTCCCATCGCTAACAGCTCTTCTTTCTCCTCGTCCATCTTTCTGCGGTATTCGATAGTCTGCCCCTGTACGATTGAGCCGTTATGCACATGCAGCATGGAGATATAGACTTTGTCGTCCTGCTCGTCGTAACCGAAGACATCAATGTCGCCTGCGTGGGTGTTGGTGATGATCGTCTTGCTCTTGAACTGCTCCAGGAGTTCTATCTTCCGTTTGATCTCGGCGGCTTCTTCATACTTCATTTCTGCCGATTTCATCGCCATTTCTTCCTCTAACTGGCGGCCTATGTCGTGTGCGTCACCTTTGATGAGTTTGCGGGCCTGGTCTATCCATTCGGCATAATGCTCGCTGCCCGGCCGCATCTCGCATATGCCGCAGCAGTTATGGAGATGGTATTTGAGGCAAACACGCACTTTGTTTTTCTCGATGGAATCGGGTGTAAGTGGGATATTACAGGTGCGGATAGGGTAGAGTTTGTGAATCAGTTCAAGGACGGTATCTACGGTATAGCCGAAGGTATATGGTCCATAATACTCCCCGCTTTTCTTATTGATAGTGCGTGTTTTGAATATACGCGGGTAGGGTTCTCGCGTGATACAGATAGAGGGGTATGTCTTGCCGTCCTTGAGCAGGATGTTATAATGCGGCTGGTATTGTTTAATGAGATTGTTCTCCAGCAGAAACGCGTCCTGCTCACTATCCACTACCACGTAGCGTATATCCGCTATATGGGCTACCAGCTGGCGGGTTTTCGAGGACTGGTGGTCTTTGTTGAAATAACTATTGACGCGCCTGTGCAGGTTCTTTGCCTTACCGACATAGATAATCTGCCCGTCCTTGTCAAAGTACTGGTAAACCCCCGGATTTTCCGGTATGCGTTTTAATAGCAGGGCAATATGTTTGTCTTTCTCACTCATCTACCTCAATACCGAACAGGCAATCGATATCTACGCCTCTCTCCTTCAGATATTTTCTGCCGTTCAGACCTTCCAACTCAATAATGCAGTTGGCGTATATTTTCCTGACGCCTGCTTTCTTAACCAGTTCTACTGCCGCCATCAGAGAGCCACCAGTAGCCAGGATGTCGTCGTGGATAAGGACTACATCGTTTTCGTTCAGTGCGCCCTTGTGCATCTCAATAGAGTCCGTACCGTACTCTTTGGTGTAACTGACCGTTATGGTTTCTGCCGGCAGTTTGCCGGGTTTGCGGATAGGTACAAATCCTGCCCCTATCTCCATAGCTACCGCCGGAGCAATGATAAATCCGCGCGACTCGATACCTACCACCTGATTGATACCAAGCCCTTTATAGCGTTTTACCATCTCATCCCTCATCCACCGCAGGCATTCCGGTTTTGAAAGCGCCGTAGTGATATCCTTGAATTGTATGCCCTTAATCGGATAGTCGGGTACATTGCGGATACTTTGTTTTACTTCGTTTGCTGTCATAAAGTTATTTTGTCATTTAGTCATTTACTATTTGTTTATTTATTGTTTGTTCCACGTGAAACACTCCAAATTAGTTTGCTTGCAAACTAAAGCACGCGTATTACCGTCCCATAAGCACCAATAGTACGCTAATGTCGTTAGGACTCACGCCCGGTATGCGTTGTGCTTCTCCTATGGAGCGCGGACGGATGCGTGTCAGTTTCTGGCGTGCCTCGGTACTGAGACTTTGAACGTCCTCGTAGTTGAACGTCTCGGGAATGCGGATCTGCTCCAGGCGTTGCAGTTTGGCGGCCTCCAGCTGCTCGCGCTTGATATATCCTGCGTACTTAATCTGTATCTCGCAACTCTCTGTGATTTCATCGGATATATCCGCCATCTTTTCTTTGAGGGACGGTAGTACTTCCGACAGCGCCTTGATACCGACCTGCGGGCGGAGGATAAGATCGCTGATTTTGCAGCCCTCGTGAAGCGGCGTGCTGCCGATAGATTCCAGCCAGGAATCAATCTCTCCCTTATGAACGGTGGTGGACTGCATATATCCGATGAAATCGGCACAAGTAGCTTGTTTCTGTCTCAGTAAGTTGTACCGATAGCTGTCTGCCAGCCCCATCTCGTAACTGCGGGCAGTAAGCCGTTCGTCGGCATTGTCCTGGCGCAAGAGGATACGGTACTCGGCACGGGAGGTGAACATCCGATAGGGTTCGTCCACTCCTTTGTTGACCAGGTCGTCTATCAGTACGCCTATGTAACTCTCGTCCCTGCCCATGGTGAACGGAGCACCGCCGTGGACGTTGATATGTGCGTTCACACCTGCCACCAGTCCCTGGCCGGCTGCCTCTTCATAACCCGTGGTACCGTTGATCTGTCCGGCGAAGAACAGATTTCTAATCTGTTTGGTCTCCAGCGTGTGGTGCAGTTGGGTGGGGTCGAAGAAGTCGTACTCGATGGCGTATCCGGGGCGGTACATCACTACGTCTTCCAGTCCTTTGATGGTTTTCAGTCCCGCCAGTTGTACCTGCCACGGCAGGCTGCTGGAGAACCCGTTGACGTAATACTCATTACTATCCACCCCTTCGGGTTCGAGGAATATCTGGTGGGCTTCCTTGTCGGCAAAGGTAACAATCTTGGTCTCTATGGAAGGACAGTAACGAGGACCGATACTCTTGATTTGTCCGTTGAAAAGGGGAGAATCTGCCAATCCGGCACGCAGTGCCTCGTGCGTAGCAGGATTGGTGTATGTAATCCAACAGGGCATCTGTTTGAGTTCCCGGTGAACGGTATCCAAGTACGAGAACCGGTGCCAGTCGTTATCGCCGTCCTGGCGGATGAGTTCGTCAAAACGGATAGAGCGTGCGTCTAAGCGTGCGGGCGTGCCTGTTTTCATCCTGTCGGCTCTGAAGCCGAGCGCTACCAACTGTTCTGTCAGTCCGTAAGAGGCGGGTTCGGAGGTGCGTCCTCCGGCTATTTGGGTCTTTCCGCAGTGCATAAGGCCGTTCAGGAACGTGCCGTTGGTGAGCACTACGGCTTGCGCCTGCATCTCTATGCCGAGAGCGGTCCTCACGCCGCAGACCTTATTATCTTTGATAATAAGCGAGACGACTGTATCCTGCCAGATAGTCAGGTTATCGGTATGGGAGAGCACTTTCACCCATTCCTCGATAAACCGCTTGCGGTCAGACTGACTGCGCGGGGACCACATAGCGGGTCCTTTGCTTTGGTTGAGGAGGCGGAACTGGATAGCACTCCGGTCGGTGACGATACCCATCTGTCCTCCGAGAGCGTCTATCTCCCGCACGATCTGGCCTTTGGCAATACCTCCCACGGCCGGATTGCAGCTCATCTGTGCAATCTTGTTCATATCCATGGTGATGAGCAGCGTACGGCTACCCATCCGGGCAGCTGCGGATGCTGCCTCACAGCCGGCATGTCCGGCTCCTACTACTATGACATCGTATTTGAAATTCATCCGATCAAATCGACAATTATTGTTATTTTCTTCCTATGGTTTTATTGCGGTGCAGCCATCTCCATATGCCCGAGAAGCTGTTAGTGGTTATTGTCCGGACATGAGGCGAGAAGGCGTTCTCTATATGGTTGCGGTACGTGATCTCGTGTGTTCCGGCATCGACTATAATACCGATGATGTCAAACCGCGGTGTTTTCTCTATCTTGCGATATTTGATATAGGCGTTAGCCGCTGCGATGATACGTTTTCTCTTGGTTTCATCGACATATTCCTCCGGCAGTATGTCGCCGTAAGTGGAGGTCCGTGCCTTCACCTCGACAAAGACTATCTCTTTCCTGTTCTCCGCAATCAGGTCCACCTCCAGATGTCCCATCCGCCAGTTGCGTTCTATCACCCGGAGTCTTTTACGCTCCAGTATCTTCGCGGCTTCTTCCTCGCCGAGGATTCCTATGGGGTTGGTGACAAATGCCATCGTATCGTCTTAGTTCAGTTGTTCCATACGCGCTGCATCGAGCCTCAAGAGGATAAACAGCAGCAGCGTGAATCCCCATAACGAACTACCTCCATAGCTGAAGAACGGCAGCGGAATACCGATTACCGGCAGGAGTCCCAATACCATACCTACATTGATAGTGAGGTGGAAGAGGAAGATAGCTGCCACCGCGTACGCGTATATGCGTGTGGTCATATTACGTTGCCTCTCGGCGATGAAGATGAGTCTCAGGATGAAGACCAGATATACCAGCAGTACGGCAACGGATCCTACAAATCCCCATTCCTCGCCTACGGTACAGAAGATAAAGTCGGTATCCTGCTCCGGGACGAACTGCAGTTTGGTCTGGGTACCGTTGAGATAACCTTTTCCGAAGAAGCGTCCCGAGCCGATGGCTATACGTGCCTGGTTGACGTTATATCCTGCTCCGGCAGGGTCCTCTTTCATACCCAGCAGCACCTCGATACGTATCCGCTGGTGGGGTTGCAGCACTTTCTGGAAAACGAAATCGCAGGCGTGTGTGTATCCGATACAGAAGAGGGTGAAGGCTGCCACGATCAGCAGGAAATACTTGCGCCAATAGAGGCTGATGAAGGTGTTATACCCTATCAGCGCCAGCACCACTCCCATGGCCACCCAGTCGAACGGAACGGCTATCCATATATTGACAATCAAGCAGATAGCATAGACGGCTATCATGCTGCCTGTCATGATCAGCGCCTGATAACGGATATAATGCTCCTTGCAGATGAAGTATATCTCTACGACGGTGAGCATAAGCATGCAGGTGAGGATACCGACAGAGCCTGTACCTAACGGCAGCGGCACTCCGCCGAACCGGATACTGATGATAAACAGCGCCACGGCAGCCACGCCCATCCATAGTACGTAGCCGCTCATTCCCTGGCGGTAAAAGACGAGCAGGAAGGAGGCAAAGACGAGAGCCGTGCCGGTCTCTTTTTGCAGGACCATGATGATGAGTGCCGGTACGCCGACGAGTACAAAAGGAACGATGAGATCGTGCCAGGTACGTATCTTATAATCGTACCGTCCCATATATTTGGCGATTGTCAGCGCCACTACGCATTTGGCGAACTCGGCAGGCTGGAGACTCACCGGACCGAGCGATATCCATGACATAGAACCTTTGATATCGCGTGCCAGGAAAGGTGTTGCCAACAGCAGCAGGAGCATCGCGCCGTAGGCAATATAGGTCAGCACATCATAGGTCTTGTAGTCTATCATCAGCAGTACGGTGCCCAGCAGTAGCGAGCCCATGAGCCACGTGAACTGCTTTCCTGCACGGTTGGAGAAATCAAAGATGCTGGTCTGGTCAAAAGTATAGCTTGCGCCATAGATATTGAGCCATCCGAAGACGGCCAAGAGGAGGAACAGGCCTATCGTGAGCCAGTCCACATGCTGCCATATGTTACCATTTCTTGACGCTCTCATTGAGTACTGCTGAAGCTATACGGTTTTTCAGGTCTTTGCGTTTCATCTCTCCTGTGAGATATTGCTCCATCATCATCGAGGCCACCGGGCACGCCCATGTAGCGCCGAATCCGGCGTTCTCCACTACGACTGCCACTGCTATCTGCGGGTTCTCCACCGGAGCAAAGCCGATAAAGATAGCGTGGTCCCGTCCGTGGGGGTTCTGCGCCGTACCGGTCTTCCCCGCCATATGGAGGGTGTCGATGGCGTAATGCCGTCCCGTACCATAGACCATCACGCGGTGCATCCCGTCTTTGACCGCCTCGAAATGCTTCTTTTGGATAGCTATCTCATGCCGGCGTGTCTGCATAGAGTCGTTCTTGTTGAGGTGGGGCGTGATATAATAGCCTTCGTTGGCAATCGCTGCTGCCTGGTTGGCTAACTGCAGCGGGGTAGCCAGTATCTCTCCCTGTCCGATACTGAGGGAGCGGATAGTGATGGCTTTCCAGCCGGTCTTGCCGTAGAACTTATCGAAGAGCCGTGTGCTTGGTATGCTGCCGGAAGACTGCTCGCTGAGGTCCGTGTCGGTGAATTTCTGTCCCAGTCCGAAGCTCATGACCGCCTCTCTCCATAGCTCATAGCGACGGCGGAAGGCTTCGTTGTCCTTGCCGTACCCGTCTTTCTCCATCAGGTCCCGGAAGGCGCACCAGAAATAGGGGTTGCAGCTCTGCTCCAGCGCTTTGTCCAGCGCCACCGGCGAGCCGTGGTGGTGGGTACATTTGATAGGTTTGCTACCGGGTCCGGAGCAGGGGTAGAGTGTATAGGGTGTGATGCCTCCCTGCTCGAGACAGACGAGCGCCTGTACGGTCTTGAAGGTTGAGCCGGGAGGGTACATCGCCTGGGTAGCGCGGTTCATGAGCGGCTTGGTAGGGTCTTTGAGGAGTGCGTTGTAGTTCTTGCTGCGGTCTTTTCCGACGAGCACTTTCGGGTTCCACGAGGGGTTGGAGACGAGTGCCAGTATCTCTCCGGTCTTGGGTTCGATAGCCACGGCGCTGCCTATCTTGCCTGCCAGCAGTTCCTCCGCCAGGAGTTGGAGCTTGATATCCAGCGTGGTATGGAGGTCTGTACCGGCTTTGGCGGTGATGTCCAGTTCTCCGTCCTGATAACTGCCTTTTATCCTTCCTCGTACATCGCGCATGAGCACTTCCACACCTTTCTCTCCTCGCAGCTCTTTCTCGTATGTCCGCTCCAGTCCGTCCCGTCCGGAGTAGTCTCCGCGGGCGTAATAAGAGTCCCGGTCTATATCGTTCTGGTTCACCTCCCCTACCGAGCCTAACACATGTGCTGCGGCTTTGTAGGTGTAGTCACGCAGCGTCCGTTTCCGAATCTGGATGCCGGGGAAGAGGAAGAGCGATTCCTGCAAGGTAGCTATATCTTCTTTCTTGAGCTGGCTCATGAACACCTGAGGTGTCCACCGTGAGTAGCCGCGGTTCTTACGCCGGTCTTTGATTTCCGCGATGCGTTCGTCAAACTCGGCACGCGTGATAGAGAGCGTAGCGCAGAAGGCGGTGGTGTCCCAATCCTTGCCCATCTCCCTCATGGTCATCGTAATCTCATAGATAGGCTGGTTGAAGACGAGCAGTTCGCCGTTGCGGTCGTATATCAGTCCGCGGGAAGGGTAGATGGTCTGTCTGACCAAGGCGTTGTTATCCGCCTGGTCTTTGGTCGATTGGTCAATGATTTGCAGATAGAAAAGACGTATTATATACACCAATACTATCACAACGGCAATGCCGCTGATGACATATCGGCGATTATAATACTTATCGTTAATCATCTGTATGTAAGCGCGTTATATCCGATAATACAAAGAATACTGATCAGACTGCTGACGGCTGTCTCTACGAGCACAAAGCCGAAATGCGACCAGCTCCATGCAGCGATTGTGAAGACCGTCAGATGGTGGAGAATCACCAGAATCACGACATATTTGACGAACGCCTCCATGCCGAGGGTGTGCAGGCTGATCTGCTCGTTGAGCCTGTCTTTGTCATTCACCACGGCACTCAGCAGATACGGCCGGATGAACATAATGAGGATGCAGGCGGCGGTATGGATGCCGAGGGAGTTGCAGAAGGTATCCATGACTATTCCCGCAGCGGCTCCGAGGAGCATGTCCACGCTGCGTGGCAGGGTGATGGGCATCATGAGGAGGCACAGCACGTATATATAGGGATGGCAGACGCCGAAGAGCTGCAAATGGTTGAAAAGCAGCACTTGCAACAGCATCACAATGACATATCGTCCTATTTGTTTAGTCCAGTCCATGTTGCAGTTCCTCCATTTCGTTCAAGTCTTCGTTTTGCACGACCTCCACATATTTGAGCCGTTTGAAGTTCGTGTTGAGCCGTACGCGGATGGTATGGTATGAGTCACCATCCTTGAGTGTGCTATTTTCCACGATTCCAACGGGTATTCCTTCCGGGAAGACGGGGCTCAGTCCGCTGGTGATGATGGTGTCTCCGGGGTTGACCACCATGTGTGCCGCTACGTCGGTGAGCAGCGCAAAACGGCTGTCTTTCCCGTCCCATTGCAGAGTGCCTATATAGTCGTTTTTGGCAAACCGGCAGCTGAGGTTGGTATGGGTGTTGATGAGCGGCAGGACGACGCTGTATTTCCGTCCCACAGTCCTGATGATCCCTACGACTCCTTCGCTGTTCCGTACTCCTTGTCCTCTCCGGATGCCGTCTATCTCTCCGCGGTCGATGGTGATATAGTTATGGAGCCGGTCGGTGGTCATCTGTACCGCTTTGGCGCTCATGTGGTGCATGGTAGCGCGGTTATCGGTCGAGTCCATCGCATCTATCAGGTTGCGCAACCGGGCGTTCTCCTCCGCCAACTGCTCGTTCTGGGTGCGGAGTGAGAAATAGCCTGTAATCTCGCTGATCTGCTGGTGCTGCCATGCTACGAACTGGTTCGCCGTACTGAACATGCTGCTGCGGGGATAGGCGCTATTGAGGATAATAAGCAAAAACGCAGCAACTTCCAAGGCTATGAATACCAGGAAGTTGCTATAATGGAGCAGTATCTTCAGCAAGTTCTGCATACTGCTGTGTCTTTTTAGCGGAGCAAGAAGCCGAAGTTATTCACGTTCTTGAGTGCAATGCCGGTTCCTCGTGCAACGGAGTGCAAGGGGTCGTCTGCTACGTGGAACGGAATGGTGATCTTGTCCGTGAGACGTTGTGCCAGACCGTGGAGGAGTGCGCCACCTCCGGTGAGGTATATACCGCGTTTGACGATATCGGAGTACAACTCCGGTGGTGTAGCCTCGAGGGCCTGCAGGATAGCGCCTTCGATCTTCGAGACACTCTTCTCCAGGCAGTGTGCTATCTCCTGGTAGCTGACGGGCACAGACATAGGCAGTGCGGTCACTTTGTTCGGTCCGATAACCACGAAATCCTCCGGTGCGTCCTCAAGTTCGGGGAGTGCAGATCCCACCTGGATCTTGATACGCTCTGCCGTCGGTTCGTCGATGCGCAGGTTGTGCATACGTCCCATATACTCGATGATATCCTGGTTGAAGTCGTCACCGGCGATCTTGATAGACTTGTTGGAGACGATTCCACCGAGTGAGATGACTGCAATCTCCGTCGTACCACCGCCTATATCCACGATCATACATCCGTCGGGGCTCTCTACGTCCACGCCGATACCGATAGCCGCCGCCATAGGTTCGTATATCATATAAACATCGCGTCCTCCGGCATGCTCGGAGCTGTCACGCACCGCACGTATCTCCACCTCTGTCGAACCCGACGGGATACAAACCACCATACGGATGGAAGGGGTGAACAGCCGTGCCTGCTTCGGTATCATCTTGATCATACCGCGGATCATCATCTCGCAAGCGTAGAAATCCGCGATCACACCGTCGCGGAGCGGGCGCACGGTACGAATCATGCTACCTCCCTTACCGATCATCTGCTGTGCCTTGCGGCCGACGGCCACCATCTTGTTGTCCGCCATGGAGATAGCAACTACCGACGGCTCATCCACTACGATCTTGTCATCGCACATGATGATCGTGTTCGCTGTTCCCAGGTCGATTGCAATCTCTTGTGTAAAAGAAAAAAGTCCCATAAGTATATTTACGATTTATTCATTTCCGCCGTACGGTTTCACAGAACACATTAACGCATTCTACAAAAATCCGTGCAAAGGTACAACTTTTTTTTGAATTATGCAAGAGAAAAGGTCAAAAAGCAGTCATTAT
>CACYKR010000036.1 GCA_902774995.1 uncultured Bacteroidales bacterium
TCTCGGCCGCCTGTTTGAGGGCGTTGTCGAGGCCAATCTTGTTAATCGTTCTCAGACCGGCTGCACTCACGTTCAGCTCGATCCATACATCCTGTTCTACCCAGTAGAACTTGCGGCGGAAAAGGTTCACATCGAAGCTTCGCTTGGTGTGACGCTTCGAGTGCGAAACGTTGCATCCGCCCATGGCTTTCTTGCCTGTAATTTGACAAATCTTTGACATTGTATTATATATTTTATATTATTTCCAATTCGGGTATTCCTCGCACATTTACACGAAAAATCGCGCCAAGGTACTGCTTTTTTTTGACATACGCAAATATTTTGGCAAAAAAATGAGAAATTTCTTCATTTAGGCGCTTGATTTGTCCTAAGTAATGCGCTAAAAAGCGTTTTAGCGGTAATTACCCGGACAATCTACGCTTCTCCCCACGGGATGCACTGCGTTAGCGTCCCGCGGGGTCCCCATTTTTAGTACCTTCGACCTCCTCCCCCATGAATGGGGTCCCCTTCGAAAGTACGGTCGCGTCCTACGGTGCATATGCAAGGGAAAAGGGATTTTTTGCAAAGAGGGCTGAGCCCTCTCTTTTTTGACGCTTATATAGTTCCCTTCATGCAAGCATGAGTGCTCTATATAATCATCAAAAAAAACGTAGTGAGAACACTACTTTTTGGCAAAAAAATCCCTTTCCCCTTGCATATGTGCAGAATTTGTAGTACCTTTGCAGAAAATTTACAGAAGATGAATACAATCGGTAAACTGGCGGGTTTGCGCGCGATGATGCGCGAAAACAATGTGAACGCGTACGTAGTGCCGGGCAACGACCCGCATGCGAGCGAGTATATGGCGAGCCACTGGTGCGAGATGCAGTGGCTGAGCGGTTTCAACGGCGAGAGCGGAACGGTTGTCGTGACGATGGACAGAGCGCTCCTCTGGACCGACAGCCGGTACTATCTGCAGGCCGGTATCGAGCTCCAAGACAGCACGATAGAGCTGATGCGCGAGAGCGATATCGATTGCCCGTCTGTCGCACAATGGCTGTGCGACGAATTACGAATTACGAATCACGAATTACGAATCGGGATTAATCCGGAGATGTGGAGCGTGAATGATTTCAAGGCGCTGCAGGAGAAGTTGGAAGAGGCCGGGATAGGCGTGAAGAGCGTGGACCTCATCAAACCGCTCTGGACGGAAGGCCGCCCCGCCATCCCGGGCGACAAGCTATACCCCTACCCCGCCGACTACGCCGGCGAGACCGTGGAGAGCAAGATAGCGCGGATGCGGGAGTGTCTGGAGGCGAAAGTCAAAAGTCAAAAGTCGAAAGAATACGCATTGATCATCAGCGCCCTAGACGAGATAGCATGGCTGCTGAACATCCGCGGAAACGACGTGGAGTACAACCCGGTCGTCATCAGTTATGCGGTGCTGGAGGCGGATAAATGCACGCTGTTCGTGAACCCCGAGAAGATGGATACTCCGGCGCAGAACTATCTGGATTTCAACCATATAGACGTACAGCCGTACGAGGCGGTATTCGATTATATCCACGGCCTGAAAGGTACGGTCATCTACGACGGCGCGAGGGTGAACGAGGCGTTGTTTGAGGCGATAGATAAAGGACCAAGTGACCAAGGACCAAGGACCAAGGCGGTCAATATACAGTCGCCCATCCTGGTGGACAAGGCGAAGAAGAACGCCGTAGAGATAGAAGGCGAGCGGAGAGCGATGCGTCAGGACGGCGCTGCGCTGACGCGGTTCTTCAAATGGCTGGAAGAGACATTAGCCGAAAGACAAAAGTCGAAAGTCGAAAGCCCGTTGACGGAGTGGGACCTGATGGAGAAACTGCATGCTTTCCGTGCGATGGGCGAGGGATTTGTGGAGGAGTCGTTCGGCACGATAGCCGGCTATCAGGGCAACGGCGCCATCGTCCATTACGCTGCTACCAAAGAGAAATGCGCGGAGGTGAAGCCGGAGGGCATGCTGCTGCTGGACAGCGGCGGCCAGTATCTGGACGGCACGACGGATATCACGCGCACCATATGGCTCGGCGGAAGGATCCCGCAGCAGGCGAAAGAGGACTACACCTACGTGCTGAAAGGCCATATAGCGTTGCAGACAGCGCGTTTCCCGCGCGGCACAAGAGGCAACCAACTGGACGCACTCGCCAAGCAATACATGTGGCAGGCGGGTATCACCTTCGGTCACGGCACAGGTCACGGCGTAGGCCATTTCCTCGGCTGCCACGAAGGCCCGCAGAACGTCCGCACGGACAATAACCCCACGGCATTGGAGGCGGGACATATCATCTCCGACGAACCGGGTATATACCGCACCGGCAAATGGGGCATCCGTACGGAGAACCTCATCACCGTCATCCCCGCCAAACAGACCAAAGCCACGACGACCGAAGACGAATGGCTGACCTTCGAGACGCTGACCCTCTGTTTCTACGACACGAGCCTTATCGAGATGAGCCTGATGACCGAGGACGAGATAGACTGGCTCAACGCCTACCACGTACGCGTATATAAGGAAATAGCCCCGCTGCTGAATGCAGACGAGGCTAAATACCTGGCGCGCAAATGCGCAGCGATAGAATTATAGCAGTTCTACCGACCGGTTGACGAACTTGGCGAGTGCTTCGCCCTTCAGTTGGCCGGAAGCCAGAAGCGCGATGTCGATGAGTTGTTTGATACGCTCATCCTCGCCCTCCAACTTGCAGACCGTCTTGATGACGGTCTCTTTTTTAGGCTCCTCGCCTTCTTTCTCTGCTTTCTTCTCTACCTCTTCCTCTACCTGCTCGGAGGTCTCTTTTGCCACGAGCTCCTGGATGAGCGGGTGCGCGGTGTTGACCACGAGGTTATACTGGTCCGGCATCTGGCCGTAGAAGGACATGCCCTGCTGGTGAGCGGACATCTCTTTCATTCGGCGCATGAACTCGTTCTGCGTCAGGAAGACAGGCAGTGCGTCCGTAGCCGCAGCCTCGCAGGTGACGAAGTAACGGAGTTTGTCCTCGGCACTCGGCAGCAAGCCCTCGAACGCTTTGCGCAGTCCCTCTTTCTGCTCGTCTGAGAAAGTGTCCTTGGCGGTATCCTCCTTGCGGATGAGGTTCTCGATGGTGTCGGAGTCAATGCGTACGAACCGCAGCTTGCCTTCCTCGCTCTTCTGCTCCGCCTGGCTCATGGCGTGTACGTCGAGTTCTCCGTCCATCAGCAGGACGTCGTAGCCCTTCGCCTTGGCACGCTCGATATAGGTGTAGTGCGCATCCGGGTCGTTGGTGTAGAGCAGCACGAGGTTGCCGTCCTTGTCGGTCTGCGCGTCCTTGACCTGCGCCTTGTATTCCTCCAGCGTGGCGTACTTGCCGTCGAGGTTCTTGAGGAGGGCGAAATCCTTTGCCTTCTCGTAGAACTTCTCGTCAGTCAGCATACCGAACTGGATAAACATCTTGATGTCGTCCCATTTCTTGGCGAACTCGTCCTTGTCGGCTTTGTAGAGCTCGGCGAGTTTGTCGGCTACTTTCTTGGTGATGTAGCCGGAGATCTTCTTGACGTTGTTGTCGCTCTGGAGGTAGCTACGGCTGACGTTCAGCGGGATATCCGGGCTGTCAATCACGCCGTGCAGCAGCGTCAGGTACTCCGGTACGATGTTCTCCACCTCGTCGGTCACATAGACCTGGTTGCAATAGAGCTGTATCTTGTTGCGGTGTACGTCGAGGTTGGACTTGATCTTCGGGAAATAGAGGATACCGGTCAAGTTGAAGGGGTAGTCCACATTGAGGTGGATATGGAACAGCGGCTCGTCCATCTGGGTCGGATAGAGCTCGTGGTAGAACTTGTCATAGTCCTCGTCCTTCAGCTCTGACGGTTTGCGGGTCCAGGCGGGGTTGGTATCATTGATGATATTCTCCTCGTCGAGTTCCACCTCCTTGCCGTCTTTCCACTCTTTCTTCTTGCCGAAAGCGATCTCGACGGGCAGGAACTTGCAGTACTTGCGGAGCAGGCCCTCGATGGTGGCGTCCTCCAGATACTGGCTGAACTCGTCGTCTATGTGCAGGACGATATCCGTACCGCGCTCGGCCTTGATGGTGTCCTCCATCGTATATTCGGGGTCGCCCTCGCAACTCCAGTGAACCGCTTTCGCGTCCTCTTTGTAGGACTGGCTGAAGATCTCCACTTTCTTGGAAACCATGAAGGCGGAATAGAAACCGAGACCGAAATGACCGATGATGGCTTCCGTCTTGTCCTTGTACTTGTTGACGAACTCCTCGGCGCCGGAGAAAGCAATCTGGTTGATGAACTTGTCCACCTCCTCGGCGGTCATGCCGATACCGTGGTCGGAGACCGTAAGGGTCTTCTTCTCCTTATTGATAGACACGCGCACGCGCAAATCACCTAAATCGCCCTTCACCTCGCCTACCGACGAGAGGGTTTTCAGCTTGGTGGTCGCATCGACGGCATTGGAGATCAGCTCACGGAGGAAGATCTCATGGTCGGAATACAAAAATTTCTTGATGACGGGGAAGATGTTATCGCTCGTTACCCCAATATTTCCTTTGCTCATAGTATTTGTTTTTAATTATTGACTACGGATGTTTGTTTTACGTTCCGTTTCTTTTCCGTCAAATCCCGTGCCAAGAGATACGGACTGCCATTTTGGCAGGGAGGAGAAGCGAACGGTTAAAAATATCGCCAAAATCTTGCGTATGTGCAATATTTTTTGTACCTTCGACCTCCTCCCCCATGAATGGGGTCCCCTTCGAAAGTACGTTCGTGTCCTGCCGGACATATAGACCACCGCGGGCATTTTTTGACGAGCCGGAAGGCTTGCCTGTTTTACGCGTATAAATACCGTCTTATGCAAGCATAGCCGCTATCTGCCCGCGCAAAACAGATAGAATTGCATTCTATTCGTCGAAAAAATGCCCGAACGCTTGCACATGTGCAGAATTTGTAGTACCTTTGCAGCCGCAACGGTTAAAAGAACAATGAAGATAGGATTTACCACATTGGGGTGCAAACTCAACTATGCGGAGAGCAGTGCGCTGGGCAAGGCGCTGACCGCACGCGGCCACGAGCGCGCCAAGCAGGGCGAAGAGGCGGATATATGTATCATCAACACCTGCTCGGTGACGGACGCGGCTGACCACAAAGACCGCCAGATGATCCACCGCATCCGGCGCCAGAACCCGAATGCCATACTCATCGTGACGGGCTGTTACGCCCAGCTCAAACCGGACGAGATAGCGCATATAGAAGGCGTGGACTATGTATTAGGTCAGGAGGAGAAATTCCATCTGGCGGAGTTCGTAGAGCGGCTGGAGAAGAGCGTGGAGAGACGGAAGGGGGGAGAGACATGCGTGTCCGCCATCCGCGAGATAAACGATTTCCACGGCGCATACAGCAAGGACGACCGCACACGGTGTTTTATCAAAGTACAGGACGGATGCAACTATTTCTGCTCGTACTGCACGATACCTTTGGCGCGGGGCAAGAGCCGTAACCCGTCCATCGCGGAGGTCGTCGCTCAAGCCGAAGAGGCTATCCGCGGAGGAGCCAAAGAGCTGATCCTGAGCGGAGTGAACATCGGCGATTTCGGCCGGAGCACGGGAGAGCGGTTTATCAACCTGCTGCGGGCGCTGGACAACCTGGACACGGAGAGCGAGTACCGCATCCGTATCTCTAGCTGCGAGCCGAACCTGCTGAGCGACGAGATCATCGACCTGGTAGCCGGCAGCAGGCATTTCGCGCCGCATTTCCACATCCCTTTGCAGAGCGGCAGCAACACCGTGCTACAGATTATGGGACGGCGGTACACGCGGGAGCTGTTCGCCGAACGCGTGGCGCATATCAAGGCGGTGATGCCCGACGCATTCATCGGCGTGGACTGTATGGTAGGCGTGCGCGGCGAGACGGCGGAATGCTGGCAGGAATACGTGGCATTCATCGAGCAGCTGCCGGTATCGCAGCTGCATGTTTTCACCTACTCCGAGCGCGCCAACACCCGGATGCTGACCATGGACCTGGAGGTCGTGCCGCAGAAAGAAAGGGAGCGGCGGAGCAAAGAGCTCCACGAGTTGTCCGCCCGCAAGACCGATACTTTCTATCGCGAGCACGAGGGCTACCGGGGTACGGTACTGTGGGAAGCCAAACGCATCAAAAATCCCGGTGGAACCGACCTCATGGAGGGTTTCACCGAGAACTATATCAAAGTGAGCTGTCCTTACGACAGGGCTAAGATAAACACGTTTGAGCGCATAACCGTGCCGCGTCGGGATTAGGAAGACACTCGAGTTTATAGACCGGAGTGAGTTCCAGCAGCAAAGCAATCGACTCATAGATGGCATCCATCATCTGCGGCAGCACTTTGAGACCGCTGACGGATGCCAGGATATACGGATACGCCTGCGTCATTTTGAGCAGGTGTATTTTGTTTTCCGGCGCCTGCGCAAGCTGGACAAGCGCCTGCAGCGGAGCCGACTCCGCCTTGTAACACGGCGTCTTGCCGCTCCAGGGCGAGCCATAGACGCGGACGGTGTTATCCGGGAGGATACGTACGACAGGGTTGTCGTCGTTGAGGAGCGTAGCATCCGGGAAAGCGGCTTTCCACTGCTGCGAATGGGTGCTCTTGCCCGTCCCGGAATGGCCGAGGAACATATAGGCGCGGCCCTCGCGAACGGTTACCGACGAGTGGAAGAGGAGCGTTTTCATCCCCACCGAAGCAAAGGCATAGACAAGCATCGCCGTGTTGTCGATAGCAAAACGGGTATAGCGGGGCTGCATGTAGAGCTCCACCTCGCGCCAGTCGGCGGAACAGACCATCGTACTGACAATCTCGCTCTCACGGAACATCGACACGCAGAACATCCACCGGTTCTCACGGCGGTACATCTCGATACGCGGCATGTCCTCGTCCGAGCGGTCGGTATAGACCGGTTCCCATCCATCGGAGGAAGGCATCTGCTCCCCGCGTACACGGATATTAAAAAGACTCTCCGCTCCGTCAGAGTTCACCCGGAACGGCGCATAATTCACCAAGGTTTCAAATTGCGGTTGGCTCGCTTCTATTCCAAACAAATGGTCGCCAACAAGGTAATACTGTATCATATCAAAATTCTTTGGGCTTTCGTCCGCACAAGGCATAGAACGGACAGAAAGCAGGACATTTATCGGGTTCGCATTGCGGGAAGTCTGTAGCGGTAAGGAGAGTTCGGACCTTCTCCTGCAAGGCCTGCGTGAACGGCTCGCGGATAGCGGCGTAGTCATGTACGGTCTCTGAGCCGATATCAATGGTTGTGACTATCTCATTGAGCTTGCGGCGGCAGAAGAAGAGGTTGGGTTCGACAGGCAGTCCCGTACGGTCATGCGTGAGGACGGCATGGCTGTAAATCAGGGTCTGGCGGACGTACGCCTTGTCCTCGCTCTCCATGAGTTCCTCCCAGGAGGATGACATCTTCTTTAGGTGGGTCGTGTCGGTATAGGAGCCGGACTTGTAATCCACTACGCGGAGCCGTTCGTTGCCGGGAGGGCCATATATATCCAGCCTGTCTATCGTTCCGCCGGAGAGCAGGGTGCCTACCCCGTCGATGGTCAGCGGGAAGGTGCGCTCCTGCTCCAGCAGGTAGAGCTGCAGACCGGTTTTCGCATCCTCCCGGTCGCGCAAGAGGATATTGTCCACGTAACCCTTGATGATGATATTCTCGCCCACATGGTGGTCGGGTATATAGGGCGTCTCCGCCTCTGCGTTCATTGCTTCGTACGCTGCATCGAGAGCCGCCTGTATCTTCGCCTCGTCCGTACGGAGGGATTCTATCTGCTCCGGTATGACGCGCACGGGGGAGGTGTTGTCGCAATGGAGATACGTACGGTAGAGATACTCCATGGCGTGGTGTACAAACGAGCCGAGGGTGTTCGGCGCGAAAAGCACCTCTTCTTCCTCCTTGGGTTGGATACCCAGGATATAATGGAGATAGAAGCTACGAGGGCAGCTGATATAGGTGTTGAGTGCGCTGGGCGAGAGACGGTAAGGGCGTCCGTCCGCGCGACGGAGGAGGCCCTCCTTATCCGGTGTAAGGGAAGCGAGGAGCGAAGGTGTCCCGGCGGCAAACGTCCGTTCCGACACGGCCAGGACGGAAGGCTCCTGCAACGTGCGGCGCGTGACCTCAAAAGCCGGCGAGTAAAGCATCTGCATCACAAACCGCGACATTCCTTTGCCGCCCTCCGCCGCCTCCGCGGAGGCATAGAGGAGCGTGGCATGGCCGGCACGGCTGAGCAGACGGAAGAAGTTATAAGCATAGACCGTGGCACGTTCGTCCGAGGTCTGCATATGATAGGCTTTGCGCAGATAATACGGGATAAAAGAGATATCCGCCCGGGTCTGCGGGATGACACCCTCCTCTACGTTGAGGAGCAAGAGGCGGTCAAAATCCAGCATACGCGTCTCCAGCACACCCATGACCTGGATGTCCGTGACAGGTTCGCCGTGGAAAGGCATGGAGACGCTCTCCATTGTGCGGCGCATGAGCAGCCGCAGCAGCTTGAGGGTGAACGGCTGGCCGCCGAGCCCGGCGGTGATAAGCAGCCGCATCTGGTGGGCCACCTTGCGCACCTGGTACTCGCTCTCGAGAATCAGCAGCTCCTGCCAGGGGAGGCCGGGGGAAGGAGGCAAAGCCTCCGTAGTTTGCGTAGTTTCCGTAGTTTCCGTAGTTGGCGTATCCAGGACTTGGGCTATCAGGTCGTCGATGAGGGCAGGCGTGACGGGTTCGTCCGCTGCGCCCCGTGCGGGGTCGGACAGCCAAGCGAGCACACGGGCATAGACGGCCGTGTTGCGCAAGGGGAAGCCCTTGGTGATATTTACCGGCGAGGGTTCCGTCTCCCCCGGAAGGGTAATCGCCGGGAGGGTGTAGATAACCGGTTCGAGCATTGACTCGTCGCATATGACGACCCCCACTTTCTGCCCCGGGGCGGTGTAGTTCGCCTGCAGCCACGAGTGGACATACTGCGCCTGCGCCTCGCGCGAGGTACAGGATACGAGGGTGACGGGCCGCGGTGCGCCCCACTGCCGCGGCGGGAGAGCGGAGCCCAAGATACCGCTGTTGAGACGGGCGAAAGAGAAGGCTTTCTCATTCGTCTCGAAATCCGAGACATAGTCCCAGTAGAAGAGCGCCTGTCCGGCATCACGAAGCCGCTGCATCAGTTCGCGCTCCACGGGCAAGAGGTAGTTGAAACCGACGAAGATATACGTCCGTCCTGCTATCTGCGATTGTACGGAGTCGTCCTCCCAATAGTCAATGACAGCCCGCTGGCGCATCCCGGGATAACCTTTCTGCTCCGCTTCCATCTCGGTATGGAGAGCCCGGTAGAAATCATAGAGCCGGTGCCAGACCAGTTCGTACTGCGCTTTGACAGAGTCAGCCGCAGCCGGACGGGCAGACGAGGGGTTGATGAGGGAGCGGAGGCGGGACTCGGTCTCGGGATCGAGCTGCCATTCGCCCAGCTCGTGCGCAGCTACGGTATTGGCAAAGAACGCCGGCACCTCGGAAGCAGGCATGGAAGCGTCTATATTCGTAAAATCCGCAATCATCTGCCGCCCCCAGCCGTAGAAGAGGTCGAGGGGCATGAGGTCAGCGGAGATTGATGATTGCTGATTGAGGGTCAGGTAGTAGCGATAGAGGCGCACGACGGTGAACAGCTCGTCCTCGTCATAGAGAGGCGAGAGGGCGTCCTGGAGCTGCGGCAAGGTCTGTACTGCCGGTGCCCAGACCGCCTGCGCATGACGCTCCTGCTGGAGACGCAGGAGCTCGTCCTTCAGCACTAGCCCGGCACGGTGGGAGGGCAGTACCAGCGTGGTACGGCTCAGTCGGGTCCAGTCCATTGATTGCAGGATCGACTCCGCGGTATGTCGTAAGAAACTATCCATGCACTTGTACCAATTGTTTGCCTTTGGGTTTGCGGGCGAACCAGAGGTATCCTCGTACGGGGGCATAGCCCATCCGCCTAAGCGCCTCCATGTATTCGCCTACCTGGGTTGTATATCTGTCCTCCCAATGCCCGAACTTGTAATCGAGAACGATCGCCTCGTTGGTCTCGGGGTTGATCATGACGCGGTCGGGCCGCAGTTCCCGATGGTCGATATAAATCGCCTGCTCCAGCTTCAGCTGCCACGGAGAAGTGAACCAGTCGCGCATCTCTTCGCTTCCTTCCCAAGCGGAGGAAATCAGCGCACGGAGGGACTCTCTTTGCGCCGCGTCGCGTATCTCACCGCGGCTGGCGAAAGTGTCGAGCACCTGCTCCAGTTCGGAGGCCCGGTGCAGGTTTGCGAATATCTCATGGCAGAGGTTGCCTTCGTCCATCCGCGCCACGCGGCGGTAGGCCTCTTCGCCGTAGTCGGTATAGAGCGCGCCTTCCTGGGATTGTACGAAACGGACGTTCCCGCTATCCGCCCATAGTTCGGCAAGGGCGGTATCCTGTGCATCGGGCTTCTCACGGTGTTTGATAACCGGCTCGCCCGCCTCGTAGCTGTCCTCCCCGACATAATCCATAATATAACGCCCCACATGGTTGCAGGTACCCATTGTGCCGTTTGCCGTAACGGGATACGAAGTGGATATATAGAGGTTGTCCTCCGCCCGCGTGAGCGCCACATAGAGCATATTGAGGTTATCGACGCGCATGTTCAGGTGCTCCGCCTCGTATTCCCGGCGGTAGTCCGACTCCGCCATCTCCGCGCCGTCCTGTACGGGCACGTAATCGGTACCGGCATTGAGTTCCGGCGCTACCTCGCACCATATTTTCTGCGGGTGCCGTCCCGCCTCCTTGGTCCACGTGCAGAAGGGCACAAAGAGCGTCTGGGCCTGCAAGCCCTTGGAGGCATGAACCGTGAGGATACGTATCGCGTCGGCTGCGGAAGCGGGAATAGGTTTGGCGTGCAGGGTGTCGTCCCAGTAGGTCAGGAAATCGTCTATGCGCGAGCCGTAGGAAGCGACATAGTCGCGCGTGCGGTCGAGGAGGCTGTTGAGATACGCCGTCTCAGTCCCCCGATAGCAGCCGTCGGCGTCTGTGAGAAGCTGCTTGACGAGTTCGCTCACCGCCTCATAGAGCGGCAGCCGGGGCGAGACGGAAGCACGGAGCGCCGGGATGAGTTCCGGCCGGCCGGTAGTCATCTCGATGTATTTCTCCGCCACGCGGTCGTCCCGTGCGATGAGCCGGAGTCCCGCCATGACGAGCTGTACCGCTTCGGAAGCCTCTAACAGGAAACTGTCGGCAGAGACGAGTCCGGCTTTGGCCAGATGCGGGTACCGGTCCTCGGCCAGTTGCGATTTGAGGTCCGTGACAAGCGCCGCTTCCTTCTTCTCCCGGACGAGGATCATCATGTCTTCGGGCGAAGCGCCGCGGGCGAGAAGTTCCTCCATGGTATCGAACATGTCCAGGGCCAAATCCTCCTTGGTCCCCTTGGGGAAAGCCCGGAAGCGGACGTAACCGCCCTGTTTCCCGGAAGCCCGGTAGAAATCCTCCAGCCGGTCGGGCGTGAAGCCTTCGCTGTATATAGCGTCAATGAGAGCGGCGTTCTTCTCATCGGGATACGAGCGGATGATATAGTCGAAAAGCGAGAGGTTGAACCGCACTACCTGCTCGCGGCTGCGGAAGTTACGGGTAAGGTTCGGAAAAGCGCGGTTGATCTGCGCGCCGTAATGCGCCTCGTCCGAGCCGAGAGACGCCATGATATGCCAATCGCCGTTCCGCCAGCGGTAGATAGACTGCTTGATATCACCCACGATGAGGAGGGTGTGCCCTTCGCCCGCCAGCACGTCCTGCACGAGTCGGTTGATGACCGACCACTGGAGACGGCTGGTGTCCTGAAACTCGTCGATGAGGATGTGCCGGTAACGGATACCGGCTTTCTCGAGAATAAAATCCGCATCGCCGTCATGGAGCGCCTTGCTGAGCGTGCCGGCGGTACGCGCCAGGAGGGCGGTGTTCGCCTCGGCGAGGTTCCGCTGGATAAGACGCTGGAGAGACGCCATGAGTTCCATATCCCGGCTGAAACGGATAGTCAGTTGAATGGTGTTATAGGTACGCGCCACACGCTCCGCCAGTTCGGTGGCACGCGCCATCTCATCGGCGTTGCAGGACTTGGCGGAGACACCGCGGAAACGGTCTTTGGCGGATAGTTGGTCCGGGTCGGCCACCGACTTGCAAAGACGGTCATATGCCGCCTTGGTATAACGGTTGTAGTTCTCCGGCGAACAGGAAGCGAGGAGCGTCTTGAGTTCGGCAAGCCCTTTGTCTTTCTTCCACGCCTGCTCCAAAGCCGCACGGCGGCGGGCGATAGAGGGTGCGTCGAAGAGGATGCGTCCGTCGGCGTCCAGCATCTGGACGGACTCGTTATAGAGCTCCTTCGCCATCATGCAGAGGCTCTGGCGCACATCCCAATGGGCTTCTTCATCCAGTTTGAGCCGCATGTAATCCTCGAGGATAGAACGGTCGGCAGGCGTCATCTCCGTGGTGAGGAGTTGGTCCACCGCCTGGCGGATGACATGGTCGATATCCAGCTCGGTGGTCAGTCCGGCACTCATCCGCAACACACCTGCCAGGCCGCTGAGAAGGGTCTGGAGAAACGAGTCGATAGTCTGGATGCGGACACTGTCGTAGTCGAGGAGCATTCGTTTGAAACAGTCCCGTGCGCGCGCTGCCAGAAGTGCGTCGGGAGCCTGTCTGTCGCGTATCATGAAATCACGCGCGCGTAATAAAAAAGCGGCTTCGCTTCCTTCGGCGATGCCATGGAGGTATCCTAAGATACGCTCGCTCATCTCGGCTGTGGCTTTGTTGGTAAACGTGATTGCCAGAATAGAACGGTAGTCTTCACCCGACAAGAGCAGCCCCACATAATAGGCTGCCAGAGTATATGTCTTACCCGTACCGGCGGAGGCACGGCAGACATTGAGCGGGTGACGGATATCTATCACGGGTATCACTATTTATGCGGCATCTCAGTGCTGCAAGGCGGATTGCAATTGCGCTACCTGCTGGCGCAGGACGGGGTCGAACTCCATGGTATCGCGTACATAAGCAATGGAGTGCAGAATTGTAGCATGGGTACGGCGTCCCATTCGGTAACCGATCTCGGTGAGCGAACTGGTAGTCAGTTGCTTGGAGAGGTACGCCGCTACGTGGCGCGCGAGGGTGATATCTTTCGAGCGGTTCTGCGCCATGATTGCCCGCTCGGGGATGTTATAATGTTTGGAAACCGCTCCGATGACATCATCAACGGTGACAGTCTGGGGTTGGAGCGCTACGATATGGCTTACCACCTGCTCCGCGAGCGCAAGGTCTATCTCCTTGTCGGTCAGCGTGGAGTGCGCCAGAAGCGAGGCGAGAATACCCTCCAAGTCCCGCACGGAGTCACGCACGTTCATCGCAATGAAATCCACTATCTCGTCCGAGAGGGTGATACCGTCGCGGCGCATCTTCGATACCAGTATGTTCCGCCTCAGCGTATAGTCCGGACGGGTGATCTCCGCCGCCAGACCCCATTTGAAACGGGTGAGCAGACGCTCCTCGATGTCCTTGAGCTCTACCGGCGGACGATCAGAGGTGAGGATAAGCTGCTTGCGGCTCTGCTGGAGATAGTTGAAGATATGGAAGAACGTATCCTGCGTCCCTTTGAGTCCCGCGAAATATTGTATGTCATCCACGATAAGCACGTCCACCGACTGGTAGAAATTGAGGAAATCGGGAATACGGTTCTCCTTGCGGGCATCCTGGAACTGTAACTTGAAGGTATTCGCGCTCACATACAACACGCGTGCTTGCGGGTTGAGCGCGAGCGCCTGATGACCGATGGCACAGGCGAGGTGGGTCTTCCCTACTCCGCTGCCGCCGTAGATAAACAGCGGGTTGAAAGCGGTGTAGCCCGGTTGTTTGGCTACCGCCAGACCGGCGGTTCGCGCCAGTTTGTTGGGCTCGCCGGCGATGAAGGTATCGAAAGTATAGAGTTCGTTGAGCTTGGGCAGGTCGTCGTTCGACTGCTGCGGCGCCGGCATGACCCACTGGTTTTTGGCAGGCGCACCCGCGGAAGGAAGCATCGTTCCGGCTCCGGAAGCGGAGTCGATGAGTACGCGGTATTCGAGACGCGTGCCTTGCCCGAACACGCGCAGGATCGCGGACGATAACAAAGGAATATAGTTCTCCTCGATATACTCGGCCACGAACTGCGATTTCACTTGCAGCACCAACACGCCCTCCGCGAACTGCAAGGGTACGATAGGCGCGAACCATGTCTGGTACGCACTGGCGGTCAAGTTGTCAGCCAAGATGGTCTGGCACTGCGCCCATTGTTGTTGAAGTGACTGTGTCATTTTTTAAGCGAAATCGAGTGCAAAGGTACTGCTTTTTTTCGACATGACCAAATTTGAACGGTCATCGCTCAAATAGGGAATGCCGTAAATACCGCATTTATAGGACATTGCGCGTAAACGACTTATTCTCAATACATTATGTAGGTTTTCAACATGTAACTTGTTGATTTATAATCGGTTCTATTTTTACAATAGGAAGTTATTTTTTTCTGTTTAAAAAACTCGTAACAGGCAGTATTTCGCGCTGTTACGAGTTGTTGAAAATAATTGTTGTTTAGAAAAACTACAAATTGCAGTGTGTTCTTTTTGGGCGGTTGTGGAACACTTATTTATCTTTTTTTCCGAACACAGAGAAGTGTACGTAGCGTTTGGGATGCGCTTTGAGGTCCACGAGCAGGGAGTCGGCCGAGAGAACGGTTGCGTCCACGTGGTCATAGAGGGACTTGTCATAGATAAGCCGGCCGAGGGTTCCTTCCTGTGCGCGTATATCGGCAAGCACGGCATTGACGCCTCCTATAGCCGTATCCACACGCGCTACGGTAGCCTTGAGGTTAGCGGTTTTGATGTCTGCCACCACGGTATTGAGGTTCGCCACCACGGTGTCGGCATTATTCACGATACCCGGCACGCGGTTCTGCATGAGGTGCTTGAGATCGGCGGATACGGAAGTGAGGTCTCCGGAGATACGGTCCACGTTCTGCAGCGTAGAATGGATATGGCCGCCCGCTACCTGCCCCTGCAGCGACACCACGAGCGAGTCGATATTCTGCACCGCCCGGTCCACATGCGCCAGCAGCTCACCCTGCAGGTTCTCTACCAGCCCGGGAACATATGCGGTAGGCAGAAAAGAGTCTTTGGAGACACCCCCCGCCCCCCTCTCAGAGGGGGAGGAGTGCTCCGGTAACTGCAGTTCGACCGCCATGCCTCCGAGGAGGCCGTCGGCTACAAGCGCCATCGTAGTACCTTGCGGGAGGGCGATGTCCTTCCTGACAGAGATATCCACGGTGAACGAACTGTCTCGCGTGAAATCATAATGAATGGCATCTACCTGCCCTACCTTATGTCCGCGGATATAGACCGCCGCCTGCTCCTCCAAGCCGTGCAGATGGGCGTAAGTGCCGTGGTAGGCATTGGTGGGAGAGAAGATATTCACTCCCTTCAGGAAATTGAACCCGAAGAAGAGGAGGAAAAGACAAGTTGCGGCAAGGATGCCTACTTTTATTTCACGTGCGTGCTTCATTATTTGATTGACGATTGGGTTGTCCCGAAGACGGGACAAAAGTGATTGATGATTGGTGATTTATAATTGGTTTATTTGGCAGGGAGCTGTATGATCCAGCAGTCCGGGAAGAGGGTCAGGAGTTCCTTCCGGGCCTTCATGACTTTGTCGCGGTCGGTGTCCGGAGCGGTATAGTATTTATACCACTCGTTGAGTTTGACACACTCGCATTTCTGTCCCTGCAGACGCGGGTCGTTCTCAGCGAGCGGCGTCTTGGAGGCGCAAACCTGCACGGCATATGTGACCCGGTTGTCATGTCGCGGTTTACTATCGGTTTTGAGTGCAGGTTGAGCCGTGATTGTGTCGCGTTTTGGTGCAGGCTGAGCAGTCTGTGCAGGCTGTTCCGCAGCAGGTGTTGCGGCGGGTTCGAGGGCGAGGGATTCTTTCTTGACCGCCTCGCGGTGGGTGTATGCGCCGAAGGCATTGACGAGTGCGTTCGCCATCTGCGCCATGGAGGTCTCCTTGTTAAGGAAGCGCTCTTCCTCGGGGTTGGAGATGAAGCCCATCTCAAAGAGAATCGAGGGGCAGGCGGTCTTGAGGAGGACCCAGAAGGCGGCTTGTCGCACGCCCCGGTCGGAGCGGTTGAGATGGCCGACGAAGCGCTGCTGCACCTGCTCGGCGAAGCGGAGCGACTGGTCCATATAACTGTTCTGCATGAGTTCGAACATGATATAGGAGTCAATGGAGTTGGGGTCAAAGCCCTGGTAGGTCGTTTTATAGTCGGACTCCAGCTTCATCACGGCGTTCTCCCGCATGGCTACATCGAGGTTCGCCTCCATCCGGTCCGTACCGAGTATAAAGGTCTCTACGCCGCTTGGTGTCTTGGATTCCGCAGAGTTGGTATGAATCGAGATGAAGAGGTCAGCGTTGGCCTTGTTGGCTATGTCCGCACGCGTCTGAAGGGGGATGAAGACATCGGTGGAGCGGGTGTAGATAACCTTCACGTCGGGGTATTGCTTGTTGAGCATTTTGCCGACCTGCAGAGCCAGGGATAGGTTGAGGTCCTTCTCTTTGGAGAACTTACCGACCGCGCCGGGGTCCTTGCCTCCATGGCCCGGATCGAGGACGACGGTATAGGGTTTGTCCGCCCAGAGGGAGAGGCTCAGGAGCAATGCCAAAATGATATATATTCCTTTCCGCATATGACACCAAAATAGTAAGGGCACTTCTAAAAATTCCACGTTTTTAGTCAAGCCCAGTTGAGTTAATAAATATGGCACTTTTAAAGCAATTTTTAGAAGAGCCCTTAAATCGGCTGCAAATTTACTGCTTTTTTTTGAATTATGCAAGAAAAAAGCGCACTAAAATTTGTGTATGTAAGAAAAAAGCAGTACCTTTGTACGATTTTTCATAGAAAAGAACTATGCGAACAGAAAACGAACTGGAGGGTGTCACCCTTCTCGGCAACCAGCACGTGCAGTATCCGGACAACTACAATCCGGACGTGCTGGAGACATTCCCGAACAAACATCCGGAGAACGAATATCTCGTTACATTCGACTGCCCGGAGTTCACCACGCTCTGCCCGAAGACCGGCCAGCCGGATTTCGGACATATATACATCAGTTATATCCCGCGGGAGAGGATGGTGGAGAGCAAGAGTTTGAAACTCTACCTCTTCTCGTTCCGCAACCATGGTGATTTTCACGAGGACTGCGTGAACATCATCATGAAGGATCTGGTGAAGCTGATGGACCCGAAGTACCTGGAGGTGACGGGCTATTTCATGCCCCGCGGAGGAATCAGCATCTATCCCTTCGCCAACTACGCGGACAAGGATCATGAGGAGCTCAAAAAGCAGCGGCTTTTTGAACAGTTAAAATGTGCTTCGCACGTTAAATAGTTAAAATGGTCACTGCGTGACGTTAAACTGTTAAATTGTTAAATGGTTATGAAAGATAGTCTAATCGTTCTCTCCGGTGGTCTGGACTCCACCACTATGCTCTATGAGTACCAATACCGCATCGGCATGGCAGTGTCGTTCCATTACGGTAGCAACCATAACGACCGCGAGCTGGAGTTCGCCAAACTCCATTGCGACCGGCTTGGCATTCCGCATATGATTGTGCGCCTGCCGTTTATCAAGCAGTTCTTCAAATCTTCGTTGCTGGAAGGGGCGGAGGCCATTCCGGAGGGTAACTACAACGAGCAGAACATGAGATCGACCGTAGTGCCGTTTAGAAACGGTATCATGCTGTCCATCGCCGCCGGCATCGCAGAGAACAACAAGATGCAGTATATCATGCTGGCGAACCACGCCGGCGACCATACCATCTATCCGGATTGCCGTCCGGAGTTTGTGGAGGCGATGAATAACGCCGTGCATTTCGGTACGTGGAACGGCGTGCAGCTGCTCACGCCTTACACCCGTCTCACCAAGGCGGAGATAGCCGCCAAAGGCAAGGAGCTCCACCTCGATTACTCCGAGACCTGGAGCTGCTACAAAGGCGGCGAACACCATTGCGGTGTCTGCGGCACCTGCCGCGAGCGCAAGGAAGCCCTCGCCCAAGCCGGCATCGAGGATCATACGGTGTATGAGAGTTAACAGTTGAAAGTTGAGAGTTTTATGTACTACGTAGAAAAAAGAATAGAGATCTCGGCGGCGCACAACCTGACGCTGAGTTACGAGAGCAAGTGCGAAAACCTGCATGGCCATAACTGGATCATCGTGGTCTATTGCAAGGCGAAGGAACTGAATGCTGACGGTATTGTGACCGACTTCACGCATATCAAAAAAGTGGTGAAAGACACCTTTGACCACAAGTATATCAACGAGGTGCTGGACGTCAATCCATCGGCGGAGAATATCGCCCGCTGGATCTGCGACCACGTGGAGAACTGCTATAAAGTCTCCGTCCAGGAATCCGAAGGCAACACCGCCATCTACGAGCGGGACTGATTCGTGTACAGAGTTAACGAAATATTTTATACATTGCAGGGCGAAGGAGCCCATTCCGGTATTCCGGCTGTCTTTGTCCGCTTCAGCGGATGCAACCTCCGCTGCCCTTGGTGCGACACGGACTTCTCCGACTATACAGAGATGTCCGCCGACGAGATAGTAGCCGAAGCCCTCGACCTCTATGACATTCCTAACGAACGGCGGAAGATGCTTGTTCTGACGGGCGGAGAACCCTCCCTGCAGGTGGACGCGCTTCTTATTGACGCCCTGCACGCCGCCGGATTCTATATCTGTGTAGAGACCAACGGCACAAGGCCGCTGCCGGAAGGCATCGACTGGATTACCTGTTCGCCCAAAGAGGGCACGAAACTGGCATTAAAGCAGGCGGACGAGGTGAAGGTGGTGTTCACCGGCACGTACGATCCGGAGGTATGGCGGGGCAAGATACAAGCAGAGCACTGGCTCCTCCAGCCGCTCCGTTATACGGGCGAATGGCTGATGATGAGCGGTATTGACGAATGGGAAGACGACCGGAATGACAACTTGCCGGAGACCGTCCGGTATATCCTCTCCCACCCTTTCTGGCGGCTGAGCGTGCAGTTACATAAAATAGCGGGACTTCGATAGCCCCGCTATTTTTATTTCACCGCCTTGAAACTCATGTCCAGGCTCTTGTAGCTGTGTGTCAGAGCGCCTACGGAAACGAAATCCACGCCCGTCACAGCGTAGCTGCGGATGGTATCTATCGTAATACCGCCCGAGGACTCGATCTCCATGTGACGTCCGGCAGTCTTTTCCCATTCTCTGATGAGTTTCACCGCTTCTTTGGTCTTCTCCGGGGTGAAGTTGTCCAGCATGATACGGTCGGGGATGTTTGTAGCAAGGGCTTCGTTGATCTCGTCGAAATTACGGACCTCTATCTCAATCTTGAGCGCCTTGCCTTTTTCCTTACAATAATCGCGTGCGCGGGTAAGGGCTGCGGTGATGCCTCCGGCGAAATCCACGTGGTTGTCCTTGAGCAGGATCATGTCGACGAGCCCTATACGGTGGTTCATGCCGCCGCCGAGCGCCACCGCCTCTTTCTCCAGGTAACGCAGTCCCGGCGTAGTCTTGCGGGTGTCGAGCACGTGGCAGCCGGTGTCCTCAATGAGCGACTGGTAGCGGTGGGCAGTAGTCGCTACGCCGGACATCCGTTGCATCACATTGAGCATCGTACGCTCTATCTGGAGCAGGCTCAGTTCCTTGCCATAGACCTTGAAAGCGATGTCGCCCGGCTTGACCGCATCGCCGTCGTGCAGGAACTGCTCAAAACGGCACTCCGGGTCGAAGTAATTCACAATCTCTTTGGCTACCTCCACGCCGGCGAGAATACCGGTATCCTTGATAATCAACTGCTGGCAGCCCATCTGGGTGGGCGGAATACAACTGAGGGAGGTATGGTCGCCGTCTCGGATATCCTCCTCAAACCAGATAGCGATGAGTTTACGAAGTTCTTGCTTTTCCATATGATTCAATTTTTGTGCAAAAGTACTGCTTTTTTTTGACATATGCAAGAATTTAACGGAAATATTTGCGAATTACATAAAAAGCCGATGTGGAACAAGCTGGATTTACAATATAAGGAATGACTATGAACTCCGCTAAAAATTAACCTTGGCACCAACCCCATTCCCCGTATAATCGACTTTCATGTCAGCAATACGTTTTCCGTGAACGATAAGCGGAATACTAATGATTGTAAGAGAAGCTCCTACTCCGAACAGATAGTAACTGGCTTCTACACAATTGGCTTTTTGCTCTACGTTTGTTAATGTGACACCTACGTTTCCTGCAATGCAAGTAGCTAAACCGGCCGCCAAGCAAGGAAGACCGATGCCCAAAGCGACACCTCCAGTCTGTAGAAAAGCCCTACCGATTACTTCATTGGGAGTCGAGGGAAGCGGGCGCGATTTATGAGACATTTCTGCGCGAGCACGTTGCCAAAATCCAGAAGGTACTTCCTTTGCTGAATCTGTAGCAAGGGTTTGTATCTCTTGTTGTGGTATTGTATTATGCTCCAACACAAACTGTCCATCTTTGGAATCTACGCGGCCTAAACCTTCTATTTCAAAGTAAGCTACTTTGTCCGGTTTGAGTGATTTCTCGTATTTTACTAATGTGTTGGGTTCTATGATGAGGGTTGACGCATTATAGGACACCAGTTTTCCACTCATTTCTCTACCATCTGTCATGAGTACTTTTACGGTTCTCGCATAAATAAAAACGGGCGAAAAGAAAATTACTGCCAAGAGAACTAATAACTTCTTCATCTCATTTGCGCTCACTTATATCCCATTGAGCATCGGTTTTAATAGTTTTTTATTGATTTACACCTACAAAAAAGTGCGAACTTTCGCTTTTGTCATATTGGTAAATTCAGGCTTGGACTCCCATGTACTCCAATATATGCAGAAAGTTCACACTCACGCGTGAACATTCGCATTATTTCGAAAGTACATTACAATTTGTCCAAGATTGAATTTATCCTCAATAAAGCAAATGCTTATTTATCTTATGTCGTTTGTCTGTTTTTATGCCATAGGCAAAATTTATTGGTTTGTCATCCTATTTTACACGTCAGAACTACCAATGACACGTACACCGCTTCGCATAGGGCGGGAAATTCTGCGTACAACATAATCGGATGTTCTTTGACCAACTACCACATCGGGCAACGTTGCGCCACCATTTACCAAGCCAACAGATGGTATGCAAACTCTTTTCTTCTCCATAATGTAATAGTTTTAATTTAATTCGGCGGCAAAGTTACATATTTTTTTTGACATATGCAAGAATTTAACGGAAATATTTGCGAGTATCAAAAAATTATAGTAATTTTGCGGTGTGAAAAGAAAGATTGTCATCTTAATGGCTCTGCTGGCAATCGCCATGGGTGCCGGAGCGGAGAACAAATGGGCATACCTCAACATGCGCCACGAGGTGCGCGTGGGCTGGGGCGACCAGCTGTTCGAGAGCCTGATGTGGCACAACCCCTTGTACCGCGTACGCACCATGCCGGCCTCTTACCGGCAGCTCTACCATGAGGATTACCACCACGACCAGCATATATGGGCGGAGTACCAGTACCGGCACAAGGGCTGGTTCTCATTCGGAGGCATGGCGGACATCAGTTTCGTGCACTGGGACGACGTGATGCGCAACGGCCTGGGCGAAGAGCTGTCCCGTGACAAAGGGCATTATTTCTATAATCTGGTCATCATGCCGACTATCCGTTTCACCTATTACCACCACGAGTACGTTAACCTCTATTCGGGGCTGGGCGTGGGCATGGATATCAACGGAGGCACGGAGAGAGACAGCAGGGGACGCAGGACGGTAGTAGGCGGAGCGGTGAACCTGACGGTCTTCGGCATCAGCGCGAACTACAACCGCTGGTTCTGGACAGTAGATTTCGGAGGGATGTTCGCCCTGAGGGACGCCAATACCATCTTCATGGCGGGCTCACGGATTATCAATGTCGGTTTAGGCGCACGGTTCTGATATGAAATCTCAAATATCAAATATCAAATCTCAAATAGTATTGCTGCTGGCAA
>CACYKR010000037.1 GCA_902774995.1 uncultured Bacteroidales bacterium
TCAGTTGGTAAGTATGCTTTTGAAGGAATTTCATCATCTGATGCAGATGTAAAAGTCCCCACTTCTTGTAAGAGTTTTGGGAGCAATGCTTTTGCCAATTGTTCTACAATGGTAAAGATTTTTTATGCAGGCTCCCCTAACCAATGGGCAGGAATTACGTTCAATGATGCAGCAGCACATCCTTTTGGTGCAGTTTCCGGTTCTAGAAAATACTACTTCTATGGAAGCACTAGCACTGTCACTACTACATTGGTATTCTTCCCATCTCTTGATCAAATCAAACCATACACTTTTCAAAGATGCTCAATACCTGGTGGTTTAGGAATACCCGGTACAGTTAATTCTATCGGTGATCAAGCTTTTTATGGTATAGAATGCCCTGTTTCTACTGGCGAAATTACTATTAACCGCAAAGATGCTCCATATATCGGCTATGCTGCTTTTGAGGGTCTCGGTTCAAGTAGAAAATTGCATGTTCCAAGTGGGGCTAGTGGCTATCCCACCACAAGTGCCTCAACGGAACAAGTCTCTAATGAATGGTATTTCTCCCTCACTACACATAATGTTAGTGGAAACACTTTAGGGACATACGGCGAAGATGTCACATGGGAAATGAGCGAAGACGGCACACTCACTTTAGATGCTACAGATGGTTCTAAATCCATTATCATTGATGAAGCAACAAGTGAAGCTACAATGCCTTGGTATAGATTCCGTCGCTTAGTTCATAAAGTCGTTATTAAAGGAGAAGCAACTGCACTTAATCGATTATTGCACTATCATTACGGAATATCAGAAGTCATTTTAGACCAAGTGACTATACCTACGATTAATCCTACGTATATTGCTACTAATACAAGCACAGCCTATGCAGCTTTATTTAACAAACATGATAAATTAACACTCACCATTACAGATCCGGCATCAAGGTTTGATGATAGTTGGAGTAATTTAAGCAATGACCCTTGGGATCATTCCAAATGGGAAATTGTATATCCAACTACAACCGTTACGCTATCTAAAGATACCGAAACGAACGGAACATTTACTTTAGACCCCTCGTCATCTGTAAACACGACAAATGCGGCACAAACGGTAACGGTAACATGCGTTCCCTCTGCCGGCTATGCCACATCATCCGTGAGCGCAACCGAACCGGATGTCATCTCGCCTGATGATGTTATTACTTATGGCGGTTCTGGAAACAGTCGCACGGTTACATTCCCTCAATACACATACACACATGGTAGTTCTACTATTAGTGTTGAATTTGAATGTGCCACACCTACCTTTAGTTCAAATTTGAGCACGGTAGAAGTGGAATATGAGCAAAATGCTGCAGCTTCTGCTTTGTCGGTGACCGCAGACGCTAATAGTGGCGACTTGTCTTATCAGTGGCAGAGCAGTTCGGACAATAGTAGCTGGTCGGATATTGACGGTGCTAACGTAGCATCTTTTACACCTCCTACTACTGAAACAGGAACAAGGTATTATCATTGTATCGTAACAAACACTACTGATGACTGTGAAGAGTCTGAAACTTCTAACGCTGCACAAATCACCGTAACCGCTCCATCTTCTTCCGCTTGGAGTTTGCATTACGGTACAGATGGACAAAGTGATTGGACAACCGTTGACTTCTCGCAAGTAGGGTCAACTAACGAATGGCAAATAGAGGACTTTGTTATCCCTGATAAACCCAACTGGTATGTGGATAATGCCGCAGGCAATGATGTGAAGAAGAGATTAAGCACTTGGGGTGACTTGTATTTTGCAGCATCACAGGGAGATGGCACGCGACCAATGGTCGGAAATGCAGTAGGTGCTGTAGGTATAGTGCGCATCTATGACAATAGCAACTGGAATAACCGCTATGCAGGATTTATTCCGAACGGCTATGTACTGAAGATTGGTAGTAATGAATATTCCTTTGCTTCAGAGGATGGTAATGAATATCGCTCAGAGATTATCGAATATTCCGGCTCCAATGCACGCGATAATGTGAGTGTCGGAATTGTCGCTGCGAATGGAGATTTCGTTAGCACCGATAATACCTCAGAAATGCAGCATATATTCCTCAATACAGGAGGAACTGATTTGTGGAGTAAGGACGGAGTCACAAATTTTGGTTTATATGATGACACCGAAGGTCATAAGTACTTTACTTGTTTAATGACCGCTGTTCCCGGAGAAAATTACCTGTATGAAGGATGGGTTCCGTCGAACTGTACGAAAGTTATCTTCTGCCGTTTAAAGAGTTCTACTTTGGATTGGGGTACAGATAATAACAATGTACACAACTATACTAATAGTTTAGTCCTTCAAGACAATCAAAATCTTTGGACTGTAACCGGCTGGAATGGCGGTGATGGTAATTGGTCCGCATATACACAAAAAGGAAGATTCTGTATTTGGCAAGATAAAACCGTAAAGAACTGGGGTGTTTGTTTCCGTCCGTGCTATGAGTTTAACGCCACAGAAAATGCCAATTGGAATAATGCGAACAACTGGAAACCGCAAAGCGTGCCTACCATTGATTTTGATGTCTTCCTCAACAAACCGGTTACGGTTAATGTCACCACTGCCCAAGCGAAAAGTGTCGTCATCAACCAAAAAGGAGACAACACCGGACAATTGGTTGTCGATGCCGGACAGAAACTCATTGTAGCAGGAAGTATCCAAAAGACAACTAATGGAGAGACATACTCTGCGACAGAAGCGAATGACATTATCATCCATTCCGATGCGACGCACGGGTTAGGCGCATTAGTAATGGGTACGCACGATGGAACGAACCAAGCGACCATTAACTTTACCACCTTATCCAGAGGAACAAGTGAAGACAACACGTCCAAAGCCCAATATGTCGGAACGCCCTTTAACGATGAGACGAATATCCTACATAACTGGTACAACTCCTGGGTTTATGGCATCTCTTATACAAGCAACGTTATCGGTTGGGAGCGCGTCAATGAGGGACAAGGAATGGCACCCTTCAAGGGATACTGCGTCTTCTCTGCCGATGGTGTCCATCATAACTACTGGCAGCAGGGCACACTCGTTGCTTCTGAAAACCAGACCATTAGCGGTCTCAACTGGCAAAGCGGCGTGGGTACGAACTCCAACAACGAGAACCTGCTGGCGAACTCGTGGATGGCGCCTATCAAGATAAATGCGATGGAATCAACCGACTTCGTCAATACGGAAGCATCGATCTATATCTTCAATTCCACCAGCGCGAGTGCTTTTACCAGTTTAGCAAGCAATTATAGCACTTATACAATCGGAACAGCCGGAGACGCTATCATCCCCGCTATGCAGTCCTTCTCGGTGTTTACGAATGCTGCAGGCGGTTCCAGCGTAGCTTTGGATTACAACAAAATCGTTTATCAACCCGCCTTAAGCGGAACTGTTCCGGGACCGAATAGAGCACCGCGTCGCGTGGTTGCCGAAGAGGCGAACAAGCTCCGACTCTTCGTGCGTACAGAGAGCGGATACGGAGACCAGCTGTATATGTGGGAGCGAAGCGACTTCAGCGAAGCGTTTGAAAATGGATGGGACGGACACAAACTGTTTGGCGAATCCGTCGCTCCGCAGCTCTTTGCTCTTAGTCCGGACGGCGACCTTGCGATTAACTGTATCCCTACTTTCGAAGGCGTACAGATGGGCTTCAAAGCCGGAGAACAAGATAATAGTTACACCTTCACCTTCGAGTACAGCGACGAAGCGCAGCCCCTCTACCTGCTGGATATAAACACCAACACGTACACGCAGATCACAAGCGATACTTCCTATTCGTTCACCACAACGGATACCGACGTACATAACCGCTTTGTGTTAACCTACAACGCTCCGAGCACACCTACTGCGCTCGAAACCACTCCTGCCGTTACCACCGGCAAGAAAGTGATGTATGATAACCATTTATTCATCCTTCATAACGGACGTATCTTCAGCGCCCAAGGAGCGATGATCCAATAAAAAAGAAGAAGACGTATGAACGAGAATAATACCTATCAGCTGGCCTCCATCCCGACTTTCGGGTTCCAATCGACCAGTTCCATGCATGGCTCCGGTAGCATGTATGCCTCCGCCCCTACCATCGGAACCGATGGAATGGCATCGACCTCTTCAACCACCGGGACTGTTGCTTCCGGTCCGCGACGCATTGCGCCTCCGACACCAACCGGTAACCCTCCCCCCGTCGGTGACGCCGCATGGCCATTCCTTTTTATGGCACTCCTATACACCCTCCGGCTTATCAAAAAGTTTAACATACAAAAAAACAAAAAACAATGAAGAAAGTATTTATGTTATTAGCGCTTTGTGCGCTGACGATGGCAGTAAATGCCAGCACGTACAATTACTTGTGCGCGATCACCGAGTTGAAGGTAGACACCTTGCAGAGCACAAGCAAGAACCAGTACACCATTACGTTCAGCCAGAAATGCAAGAACACAGCGGAGTACACCAGTAAGCCGGAGACATTCTACACCTCCACCGTCAAGATTGTCCTCAACTCGGACGACCGTACGCTGGAAGGTGTCTATACGACCGAGGGTGCCAGCCGCACCAGCAACTCGGCGAATATCAATGACCAGACCATCAACATGGTCAATACCGAGTTCACCTCCGGCAGTACCAGCCGTGTGCTCTATAAAGACGAGAGCTATGTATCGAAATTCGTGATTAACAAAGAGGCGGACGGCTCCTATAGCATCGGCGAGTGCACGCTGTATTTCTCCCAGCGCCTCAATCAAACCAATATCTACGTCTATAACTACAGTTACGACGCAGAACATATTTTAGAGCAAGGCATTAGCCAGACACCATTCGTCTTCGGCTACACCGGCGAGTACGTGACCGCCGTTTATAACTACGACATGACGGTAAACGGCGTGAACGTGACCCGCGACAACAGCGAATATGGCGCCATCCGTTATTTCCTGACGCTGAGTTGCTCCGGCACCTGCCGCGAGAGCAACGATGTACGCAACTACGAGGTACAGCTGGCTATCTATCCGTCGGCAGCGAATATTGCCGGCACGTATGCCACCCAAGGCAACAGCAGCCTGCTGTATGCGCCGAACTGCTATGTCAAGGACTTGAAAATCAGCAAGCAGCGCAACCTGGCGAATGACTCGCTGAGCAGCGTGATGATCAAAGACAAGGGCAACAAACAGTACAGTTTCTATGGCGGCACACTCACCTGCACTGACGTGGATCTGAACTACCAGGCCGTATATGGCAAGAAACGTATCGAGGCGGTACACTACTACCATTTCAGCGACAACGGCGGCGAGGGTATTCCTTTCGGCTACGACGAGGAGAACAAGAACGTAGAGCTGACGCCGAGCAAGGTGAGTGTAGATGAGACGACCGAAGGCGGCGAGACGACCGGTTACAGTCTGACCGTGAATGCCACCTCCGAGGGTATCGGTTATACCGTGCAGCTCGACATAGAGAGCGCAACGCTCGCCGGCACGCACAGCGCAAACAGCAGTCTGAGCACCTGGAGCAAAGTAGAGCGCGGCAGCAGTTCGTCCTATATCAGCTCGGGTTCGACCGTGACGATCAACGCCAAGGGCGGCAACGGCTATACCCTCTCCGGCAGTCTGCTGTGCGAGAACGGATACACGTATGTCCTCAAAGCCTTTGATTTCACCTACGGCAACAGCACCACGACGGGAATAGAGAACCCCTCCCCAGCCCTCCCCTCAAGGGAGGGAGTAAAGATACTCCGGGACGGCAAACTCTATCTGATGTACAAAGGGACGATGTACGATGTACAGGGGAAGAGAATTTGAGATTTGACATTTGAGATTTGAGATTTGATGAGACGAATAGTATTATCTTTTATCTTCATGGCAGCGGCGGTTCTACCGGCTGCAGCGGCTTATGAGCTGACCGCCACGAAGGTGACGGTGCAGGACCTGACGGTGGACAAGTATAATTTCTTCGTGACGGTAGAGGCATCGACCTCCACCGGCGAGTACGAGATAGCCTTCGACGTATGGCCCGCCACGCGTTCCGCCATTGGTACGTTCTCGGCTGCGGACAAGACCATCGGTTACGTGAGCAGCTATGTCCATAAGACGAAAGCGAACGGCAATGCCGTAGATATGTGGTACAGCTGCAACGACGATGCAGAGATCAGCCTCAGCATTGTCCGCAAGGACGAGAGCACGTGCACGCTGAGCGGTTCCATTCAAGCGACACGCAACGGGACGACGTACACCTACAACATCCAAGCGTTCGATTTCGCGTACACCGAAGGCGCCGTAGAGCCGGAGCCGGAGAAAGACCCGTTCCGTTTCGAGCCGGCGGAAGCAACGAATATCCGGTTCCAGGCGGATGTCATCCATTTCCGGCAACGGGAAGGGTATATCGAGGTGACGCTCAACGAGATGGCTAACGAGACATACGACTGGGTGGAGCTGCGGTTGCTGTCCGACACGATGGCCATGCCCGCCGGCACTTATCCGATAGACGAGAGCGGGGCCAAAGGTTCGCTGACCGCCTCCAAGGGGTATTTAGGCAGCGTCAAAGGCGACGACCCTTGCTACGTAGCCATCCGCGGCAGCAAAGAGGAATGGGGACAGTACACGCCTTATTACCTGGCGAGCGGCAGTCTGGCGGTAAGCTATAACACCAAGGGCGACAGCATCCGTATCAGCGGCAGCGCGACGTCCCATAACGGCACCACCGTCGCCATTGACGCCAAGAGCTATAACATGCTCTACGTACAAGAAGAGACACCCAAAGAGCCCGAACACGTGACGTTAGGCATCGACACCGTAGCTATCACCTATCTGTCCAACGAGTCCGACAGCGCGAACAACCGGTTTGTATATGTCTTCAACTTCAGCCGTTCGGACGACTACCCCACCGTACTGACGGACGTGGTGCTGTCCAAGCCGATGGAGATAGTGGCAGGCAGTTACAGTCTGGCGGATGGCAGTCTGAAAGGATTGCAGCTGGCGCAGAACCAGGAAGATTTCAACATGAACCTCTATACCGGTTCCGCCTATGCGTTCACCGCCGCGTCGCTGACGCTGACGGAAGGGGCTAACGGCGAATGGCAGTACACGATGCATATGGAGGACGCTATCGGCAGCACGTATGATTTCTCTTTCAGCCAGACGCCGCATATCACACTTTACCCGCAGCCGGCGGTAGATCCCAAGGACGCGCCGTACACCGACGAGCAGCGTGAGAAAGCTGTCGTGACGGCGATGTTGGACACCATTGTATGGGACAGCAAGACCGTAACCAAAGACGGCGTGATAGATATCTACCTGACCCAGCGTCATGCCGACGTGAACGGCCTGCGGGCATATCTGCATTTAGGCATGTACAGTGAGGAGGAGTACCCGGAGGCGGGTATCTATCCGGTGAACGGGAGCGAAGAGGCAGGTACGTTCAGCGCATCCTTAGGCCGCTACGGCAACGTGCTGATTCCCTGCTATGCAGCGTTGATGGACAACGACGGATGGACACACGCCATATGGTATATTACGGGCGGAGAAATCAGCCTGAGTTATGACACGAAAGGCCAGCCTGCGCTTTCCGGCGAATGCAGCACCTATTTCGGCTCGACCATCCGGTTCTCCTATATGCCTGTAGCACAAGGCATTGAGAATGTACAAAGGACAGATGTACAATGTACAAAGGTTATTAAGGACGGCAAACTCTATCTGATGTACAAAGGGACGATGTACGATGTACAAGGGAAAATTGTACGCTAAAAAGGCCTAAAAGCATTACAAAATGAAGAAAAGTGGCATACATTATTGCGTATGTCATTTTTTTTTCGTACCTTTGCACGCTAATTTGGATTAAAATGCGCATATAGGAAAGAAAGATAATTATTTAAGGTATGCAAAATATACGTAACATAGCAATCATTGCCCACGTCGATCATGGTAAGACAACTCTGGTCGATAAGATGCTGTACACCGCCAACGTGGTGAAACAGCAGCAGTCAGAATTCAGCGAGCAGCCCAAAGAGCTGATCCTGGACAACAACGACCTGGAGCGGGAGCGCGGAATAACCATCCTCGCGAAGAACGTAGCTATCGAATACAAGGGTGTGAAGATCAACGTGATTGACACTCCGGGGCACGCGGACTTCGGCGGCGAGGTGGAGCGCGTACTGAACATGGCGGACGGCGTGCTGCTGCTCGTCGATGCATTCGAGGGTCCGATGCCGCAGACACGTTTTGTGCTACAGAAAGCCTTGGAGTTAGGGCTGAAGCCGATTGTAGTCATCAACAAAGTAGATAAACTGAACTGCCGTCCGGACGAGGTGCAGGAAGAGGTGTTCGACCTGATGTGCAACCTCAATGCGACGGACGACCAGTTGGATTTCCAGACGCTGTACGGGTCTGCGAAGAACGGCTGGATGTCGAAAGACTGGAAGAAGCCGACGACCGACCTGACGGACCTGATGGACGCCATCATCGAGTATATCCCTGCGCCGGAGGACAACCCCGGTACGCCGCAGATGCTGGTCACTTCGCTCGACTACAACAGTTATGTAGGCCGTATCGCCATCGGCCGTGTTCACCGCGGCGAGTTCAAGGACGGACAAGCCGTGACCCTCGCCAAGAAAGACGGCACGATGGTCAAGACGAAGATCAAGGAGCTGCACACCTTCTCCGGTATGGGTCACGTGAAGACCGACGTAGTGAAGAACGGGGATATATGCGCAATGATAGGTATTGACGGCTTTGAGATAGGCGACACCGTCTGCGACGCCGAGAAGCCGGAGGCACTGAAGCCTATCGCCATCGACGAGCCGACGATGAGCATGACGTTCTGCATCAACGACAGTCCTTTCTTCGGTCAGGACGGCAAGTTCGTCACCAGCCGCCATATCCAGGACCGCTTGAACAAAGAGCTGGAGAAGAACCTGGCGCTTCGCGTAGAGAAAGGTGCGGAGGAGAGCAGCTGGCGTGTGTTCGGCCGCGGTGTGCTGCACCTGAGCGTGCTCATCGAGACCATGCGCCGCGAGGGATATGAGCTGCAGGTAGGCCAGCCGCAGGTAATCATCAAAGAGATAGACGGCGTCAAATGCGAGCCGGTGGAGAGCCTGACGGTGAACACGCCGGAGGAGTGCAGCGGCAAAATCATCGAGTTCGTTTCCACCCACAAGGGCGAGATGACGAAGATGGAGATGGTGAACGACCGCGTACATCTGGAGTTCACGATTCCGAGCCGCGGTATCATGGGTATGCGTACATATGTAATGAACGTATCCGCCGGCGAGGCCATCATGGCACACCGGTTCCTGGAGTACCAGCCGTGGAAAGGCGAGATCGTGAAACGCAACAACGGTTCGCTCATCGCTATGGAAGCCGGTACCGCCTATGCTTATGCGCTGGACAAGCTGCAAGACCGAGGCAAGTTCTTCATCGACCCGCAGGAAGAAGTGTATGCCGGCCAGGTGGTAGGCGAGAACGCCAAGGAAGGCGACATCGTCATCAACGTGACCAAGAGCAAGAAACTGACGAACATGCGTTCGAAGAGCGCGGACGACAAAGCCGTTCTGCCCCCGCCCGTACGCATGAGTCTGGAAGAGGCACTGGAGTACATCAAAGAGGACGAGTATGTAGAGGTAACTCCGCACGCTATGCGTATCCGCAAGATCATTCTGGATGAGCTGGAGCGCAAGAGAGCGGGGAGGGAAAATTAGTCAAACTATATAAACTAGAAGACCTAGATAAACTAGACAATAAGAAAAATATTAAAAACAACAATATTATGAAGATTGAACAAAGTGAATTGAAGAACCTGACAGGCGTAATCACGCTCACCCTGGAGCCCGCCGACTATCAGGAAGAAGTTAACAAACAGCTGAAGGAAGTGCGCCACAAAGCGCAGATGCCGGGTTTCCGCCCGGGTATGGTTCCTGCCGGACTTGTCAAGAAGATGTACGGCAAGGGCATTCTGGCTGACGTACTGAACAAGAAAGTAGGAGAAACTCTGCAGAAGCACATCGAGGACAACAAGCTGCAGATTCTCGGCGATCCGCTGCCGAGCGAGAACGCACCGAAGATCGACCTCGACAACGAAGACACTTTCACCTTTATGTTCGACATCGCTGTAGCTCCGGAGTTCGATGCCAAGCTGAATGGCAAGAACAAAGTTACGGAATATACCATCACCGTGACTGACGAGATGGTTCAGAAACAGGTAGAGGCCTATGCTAACCGTTTCGGCGAGTACACGCCGGAGGACAAAGAGAAAGGTATCAAAGCCGAGATGAAACCCTGCGCTATTGACGCAGAGCTGTTTGCTAAGGTTTATGGCACCGACACCCCGAAGGACGAAGCCGCTTTCCGCGCACGCATCAAGAGCGACATTGAGCGCTCTATGGCAGAGGATAGCAAGTACCGTTTCGGTCTGGATCTGAAAGCTGCCATCATGAAGAAGATGGAGAAAGTAGAGTTCCCGGAGGACTTCCTCAAACGCTGGGTGCTCGCTACCAACGAGAAGATGACCCAAGAGGAACTGGACAAGGATTTCAGCAAGATGCTTGACGAGCTCAAATGGCATCTGGCTAAAGACCAGCTCATGAAGGAGTACAAAATCGATGTACAGAAAGAGGACGTAGAAGCATACGCCAAGGAGATTGCCAAGATGCAGTTTATGCAATACGGTCTGATGAACGTAGAAGAGGAGTACCTGCAGAACTACGCCAATGAGTTCCTCAAGAACGAGGATCAGCTCCGTGGCATCGTAGAGCGTGTGGTAGAGAACAAAATCTACGAGAACCTCCGCTCCATCGTGAAGATCGAGCCTAAGACTGTTTCCCAAGAAGAGTTTGGCAAACTGTTCAAATAAATGACACATATCCACTTTATAGCTATCGGCGGCGCAGCGATGCATAATTTGGCAATGGCTGTTGCCTCCAAGGAGGGGTACCGGGTGACGGGCTCGGATGACGAGATATTCGAACCCGCTCTCTCGCACCTCCGCAATGCCGGACTGCTACCTGACGAGATAGGATGGCATCCCGAGCGCATCACGCGTGACATAGACGCTATTATATTAGGAATGCACGCGCGCGAGGACAACCCCGAGTTGGTCAAAGCCCGCGAGTTGGGGATCAAAATATATTCTTTCCCCGAATATCTGTACGAGCAGACGAAGGATAAGATCCGCATCGTTGTAGGCGGCTCTCACGGAAAGACGACTACCACCTCTATGATTCTCTATGTGCTTAACCGCCTCGGCATAGAAGCCGATTATATGGTAGGCGCCCAGATAGAGGGATTCGAACGCATGGTACGCCTATCCGACACCGCCAAGTATGCAGTCTTCGAGGGTGATGAGTACCTGACAAGTCCGCTGGATTTAAGATCCAAGTTCCTATGGTACCACCCCCACGTAGCTATATTGACCGGAATAGCATGGGATCATATCAATGTCTTCCCTACTTTCCCTGAATATGTGGAGACTTTCCGTAAGTTCGTTCATTCAATCGAGCCCAAGGGCTCGTTCATCTACTACCAAGGCGATGAGAACCTGAGACTTCTTGCGAAAGAAATCAGCGGTCAGCCATCAGCAGTCAGTTGCATCCCCTACAAGGAATATGAGGGGGATGTGAAGATGGAGGTGTTCGGCAAGCACAACATGCAGAACCTGCAGGCAGCAATGTTAGCCTGCCATTGCATAGGCGTAGCCCCCGATGATTTCTACCGCGAGATCAGCACGTTCACGGGTGCAAGCAACCGGCTGGAGAAGATCTGCGAGACGGAGACGAGCGTAGCCTACAAGGACTTCGCCCACTCGCCGAGCAAGTTGAAAGCGACCATCAACGCCGTGCGCGAACGGTATCCGGAGAAAAAGCTGATAGCGTGCATGGAGCTGCATACATTCAGCAGCCTGATGGCGGATTTCCTGCCCCAATACAAAGATTGTATGGCGGAAGCCGACATCGCTTATGTATATTTTAACCCGAAGGTCATCGAGCACAAGCAGCTGACGCCCATTACGGCAGAGGAGGTCAAACAGGCTTTCGGTACGGCTAACGTGAAGGTTTTCACGGAGAGTCTGGCACTCCAGATGCAATTGCAACAACTCGATTATTCCAACACAGCCTTACTGATGATGTCTTCCGGCACATTCGACGGCATCAACGTGAAGGAGTTTGCACAACAACTAATCAACCAATAAGGATGAGAAAAATCATATTAACCATGCTTCTCGCCGTGATGACCTGTGGCGCGCAGGCTCAGTGGAGTCTGGGTGCTTCCGCCGGCGGCGACTACAACTGGTTCTCCATCAACACCCAATACCAGAACGACTACCATTATGAAGGCGCATGGGGATGGAGTGCCGCTATCTTCACCCAGTACCAGTTCAAGCCATGGGTGGCTCTCCGCGCAGAGGTGGAGGGATCGTCCAAGAATTACAGGTTTACCCGCTCAGGCGCGTACAATGGAACACATTATAATTATTATAATACATATGTACAACTGCCGGTGATGGCCAAGTTCATGTTCGGTAGCGAGAAAGTACACGGGTTTGTGAATATCGGTGTTTATGCCGGTTATTGGGCAGGCAGCCGGATGAAGGGAGAGGTCTGGAACTATATGGCTGACCAGATAGAAAAAGTCGATCAGGCCTATGAGTACAATAAGACCAAGGATCAGCGTGCCGACTTCGGCCTGGCTGGCGGTTTAGGACTCGAATGGAAACTGGCAGAACACTGGGCGATGCATGTAGAGGCACGGTGCTATTACAGTTTCATCAGTACCGTCAAGCAGTACATGGATATCAAGGACTACCGGTTTAACACGACTATCGGTCTGCAAGCCGGATTCAGTTATATTTTCTAAGAAGAAAGGACAAAAGATGAAAGTAATAAAGATATATGTTGCGCTCGCTGCTATCTGCGCACTGAGTTTGGCGGGTTGCCGTCCGGAAGGAGATGATATTTTGTCCTATGGTTATAATGACGGTCAGGCTTTCGATGCTGCGAAACAGAGTTATGCCGAGCAGTTTAAGGTATTATGGACCGCGATGAACTGCAATTACGGCATCTGGGATTACGAGGAAGAGTTAGGCGTTGATTGGGATCAGGTATATAAAGAGTACCTGCCTAAATTCCAGGCATTGGACGATACCACCCGGCAAACGAGGGTGGACGACAAGGAGTTGGAAGCGCTATACGGCGAGGTGCTCAACAGGCTGCATGACGGCCACCTGTATGTCCAGATCAAGAATAGGCAAACCGGTAAGAACCTCTCTTTCTCACCCTCCGTAGCACGCAATATGCGTGAGCGCGGAGAAGAGTTGATGTGGAACAGGAATAACTCCACCGACCTGCATTACTATATCAACGCAGGCGAATGGAAGATGATTGATTTCGACGAGACAAACATCTCCATGGCCGCCAAAGAACATATTTTCAGAATGAGCAAGCTGGTGCTGAGTAAGATCCCGGCGTTCATCGCCACCCTGCCTGCCGAAGGCACCTATGCAGCGGCGGACTCGCTTAGGAATGTGATTGAGAACATGCAGGCGAGCGCCAACGGTCTTATCGACCGAATCAATAAAGGCAACGATGTACGTACGCTCATTACGGATTATAATTCCTTCTGCGAGGTTTATGAAATACCCTGTGGTATGATGGATCTCAATATTCAGCCGGTGGATGATCAGATGGCCAACCCTAATGAACTGCAATCTATTCGCTATGCCCTTTTCCCGGGTAACATAGCCTATCTGCGGTTCAGCAGTTTTGCGTTGGGCAAACATCTCAACACAACCGATCTACAGGAAGACAGTTCCTCTGTCTATGCCTCTTACCAATGGGCGATCCACCGCGTATGGCATCACTGGTTCGACACCATTCAGGTACTGAGCAAGAACAATGAGTTGGGCGGCGTGATTATCGATGTGCGTAATAACGGTGGCGGAAATACATCTGACTACCAGTATGTATTAGGTGCCCTTCTCCCGTCCGGCGGATTTATTTCGCACACGATGCGTACAAAGAACGGCATGGGCAGATTGGACTACGGTCCCAAGATGCCGTTCAGATACCCCACCTATTCCGCCGAGCACGCAGTGATTGACAAACAGCCGGTGGTCGTTTTGGCGAACGTGAACTCCGTTTCCATGGCAGAGATTACCTCTTGGGGTGCGAAGAATATGCCGGGCAAGAACGGCAAACTGATTGGTACACGCACGTGGGGCGGATTGAGTTGTCTGATTGACGACCCCACCTACTACAGCCTCGACTACAGCGGTTGTTTCGGAGTGGAGAACGTAACGCCGGTATATGCCTATGTGCCACGGTGCATATCCATGTTCGGCGAGGACGAGAAAATACTGGAAGGCATCGGCATTACGCCGGATATAGAAGTGGCCTTAGATACCGCCAAGTATATCTATAACGGTCAGGACACCCAACTTGAGCGAGCGCTGCAATATATCAAAACCGGTAATTAATAGTTGATTATGGACAAGCAACAGAAACGTGACTACCTCTACATGCGCATGGCTCGCACGTGGGCGGAGAATAGTTATTGCGTGCGCCGCAAAGTAGGCGCCCTGCTGGTAAAAGACCAGATGATTATCTCCGACGGTTACAACGGTACACCCTCCGGATTCGAGAATATCTGCGAGGACGAGAACAACGTATCCAAGCCTTATGTACTGCACGCAGAAGCAAACGCATTGACCAAAGTAGCTCGTTCCAACAACAGTTCCGACGGTGCAACGCTGTACGTGACAGCGAGCCCGTGTCTGGAGTGCTCGAAACTGATTATCCAGTCAGGCATCAAACGCGTGGTGTACGGTGAGGAATACCGTATTATGGACGGCGTGGAGCTGCTCAAACGAGCAGGTATTGAGGTTGTTTATCTAAACGACCAAATTAAAAATTAAAAATTACGAATGAAGAAATATATCTTACCTACATTGACCGTCATCGCCGTGACATTAGGTATCATCATCGGCATGACGCTGAGCCAGAAAGCCAACGCGCAACGGATCGTATTCCAGAACGGCGGTTGGCAGTTTGAGCAAACGAAAGTGGACAGGCTGCTCCAGCTGATGGAGAGCGCGTATGTGGACAGCATCGACGTGGACAGCATCACGGACGAGGTGATGACCGAGCTGGTACAGAAACTCGACCCTCACAGCGCGTATATCCCCAAAGAGGATCTGGAGATGGTGAACTCGGAGCTGGCGGGTTCGTTCTCGGGCATCGGCGTGCAGTTCACCATCCAGCAGGACACGGTACGTATCGTAGCGGTTATTGCCGGCGGTCCGAGCGAGGGCGTAGGCGTGCTGGCGGGCGACAAGCTGGTGAGCGTAGATGACTCCGCGTTTGTAGGAAAGAAGATGAACAACGAGAAAGTGATGAAGACGCTCCGCGGCAAGAAAGGCACGAAAGTGAAGTTAGGCGTGCTCCGCAGCGGTTCGCCCGACGTACTGTATTTCACCATCACCCGCGGCGACATCCCCGTGAACTCCGTGGATGCGAAGTTCCTCATAGAAAGGGGCAAACAGAAGATCGGCTTCGTACGTGTCAACAAGTTCGGCGAGAGTACGTACCGCGAGTTCATCACCGCCCTGGCGGAGTTGAAAGCCAAGGGCGCCACCGGTTATATCGTGGACCTGCGCGAGAACAGCGGCGGGTATATGGACCAGGCCATCAAGATGGCGAACGAGTTCCTCTCCCGCGGCGAGATGATTGTCTATTCGCAAGGACGCGCCTATCCGCGGTATGAAGCGAGAGCCGACGGTACGGGACGATTCAAAGACGTGCCGCTGGTAGTGCTGATAGACGATTTCTCCGCCTCTGCCAGCGAGATCTTCTCCGGCGCGATGCAGGACAACGACCGCGCCACCATCGTAGGCCGCCGCTCATTCGGCAAGGGCTTGGTACAACAGCAGATGCCTTTTGCGGACGGCTCGGCAGTGCGGCTGACCGTAGCGCGGTACTACACGCCTTCGGGACGGTGTATCCAGAAGCCTTATACGATGGGCGACCAGACAGATTACGCCAAGGATCTGGCGGACCGGTTCGAGCACGGCGAGTTCTTCTCCGCCGACTCGGTACATTTCGCTGACACGACGACTTACCGGACCAAGAAAGGCCGTATCGTACACGGCGGCGGAGGCATCATGCCGGACGTCTTCGTAGGCCGCGACACGACGCTCAACACGCCGTATTACAACAAGGTGGTGAACCTGGCGCTGACCTACCAGTTTGCCTACCAATATACGGACCGGCACCGCAAGGAGCTGAGCCGTTACAAAGACTGGCAGAGCCTGGAGAACTATTTGAACAAACAGAATATCCTGCGCGATTTCACCGCTTTCGCTGCGGAGAAAGACGTAGCGCCGAATGAGGAGCAGATACAAAAGTCGCGCCCTCTGCTGACGCGACTTCTGAATGCCTATATCGTCCGGAATATCCTCGGCGACGAAGGTTTCTTCCCGCTCTTCGAACGGGACGACGAGATTACTAAAGTTGCTGTAGAGCAGCTTGTACAAAGCGGTAGAACTTCTGCACAGTAGCGATATTCACACGCTCATCCGGGGAATGGGGATGCTCAATGGTAGGACCAAACGAGATCATCTCCATTCCTTCGTATTTGGCCCCTATGATACCGCACTCCAAGCCGGCATGGATGATGACTACACGCGGCTCGGTGCCAAACTCTTTCTCATAGACGGATTTCATCGTAGCGAGCAGCCGGCTCTTGAGGTTGGGTTTCCAACCGGGGTACGCTCCGCTGAACTTCACCTCAGCTCCGGCAAGCGAGAAAGCCGACTGGATAACCGATTGCAGTTCCTCCTTACGGCTCTCGACGGACGAACGGGTGAGACACTGTACTTCGATTTGACATTTGTCCTCTGAGATTTGGGATCTGATCATCGCCAGGTTGTTGGACGTCTCTACGATGTCCGGCGCCTCCGGGATGACGCGGTAAACGCCGTGGGGGCAGAGGGTGACTGCGTGAATCAGAAAGTCCTGTACGTCCTCGGGCATCTCTTTCTTAGGACATTCCACCTCCTGTGCGGTGAAGTGCAGGTCGGTCTCTACGCCGTCGTACTCGCTCAGGAAGAGGTCTTCGTAACGGTCCACGAGGTCCTGTACGTCCTGGTAGCTGTCGGCAGGGATGGTGATGACCGCCGCCGCCTCACGCGGGATAGCGTTGCGGAGCGAACCGCCTTCCACGTACGCCAGACGCGCCTCGAAATTAGCCACCGCATCCTTGAGGAAGCGGAAGAGGAGCTTGATGGCGTTCGCGCGCTGCAGATGGATGTCGCATCCCGAGTGGCCGCCCTTGCAGCCCTTGACCTCCACTCGGAGGGCTATGTCACCCTCTTCGGTCTCTACAGGCTGGTAAGCGAAAGTGGCGGTAGCGTCCACGCCTCCGGCGCAACCTACATAGAGCTCGCCTTCGGTCTCGGAATCGAGGTTAAGCAGGTATTTGCCTTTCAGCCAACCTGCCTTGAGGTCATTGGCGCCGTACATGCCGGTCTCCTCGTCAATGGTGAAAAGCGCCTCCAAAGGCGGATGAACGGCGTTCTTGTCCGCGAGAATAGCCATCGCCGTAGCCACGCCGATACCGTTGTCGGCTCCGAGGGTCGTACCGTCCGCCGTTACCCATTCGCCGTTGTCCTCCACGTAGGCCTGAATAGCATCCTTCTCAAAGTCAAAGACTTTGTCGCTGTTCTTCTGGGGCACCATGTCCATGTGACCCTGAAGGATCACACCGGGGTGGTTCTCCATACCCGGAGAGGCGGGTTTGCGGATCAGCACATTGCCGATCTCGTCCTGGAGGGTCTCCAGACCGAGGGATTTACCGTAATTGACAAGGAAATCCGCGATCTCTTTGCGTTTGCCGCTCGGACGCGGAATCTGGGTCAGGCTGTAGAAACTTGCCCAGAGTGCTTTCGGTTCTTGATTTTTCATACTATCTGATGTTTAATTCGTAATTCGTAATTCGTAATTATTAATTGTCTATCGTCACTTCTCCACAGAGGTTCTTCTGCAGCAGGGTCCGCACAAGCTCCGGGTTGTCGGGGTTCTCGCCGAAGAGGTACATCATCTTCGTGAGCAGCGCCTCGGTGGTGATGTCATAGCCCGAGAGCACCCCGGCTTTCATGAGGTTGAGCGAGACGGCATAGAGTCCCATCTCCACCGAACCGGTGTTGCACTGGGTCTTGTTGACGATGATAATACCCCGGTCCACCGCGGATTTGAGTTCGCGATAGAGCCATTTGTCGGAAGGAGCGTTACCGGCTCCGAAGGTCTCCAGCACGACACCTTTCAGACCGCGCGTACGCAGGAGTGCGTGCACGACGGGCCGCTGAATCCCCGGGAAGAGCTTGAGCACGGCTACATTGGGGTCGTAAGCCGTATGCAGTCTGAGCACGGCGTTCACGTCGTTGTAATGCACGAGGTGCGGCTGGTAGGTGATATGCACACCCGCCTTCGCGAGCGCGGGATAGTTATAGGAGTTGAAAGCCGAGAAATGTTCGGCGTTGCGCTTGGTGGTACGGTTGGCGCGGAAGAGCCTGTCCTCGAAATAGATGGTCACCTCCGGCACTATCGCATCGCCGTCTTCGTCCTGCGCCGCTGCTATCTCGATGGCTGTCAGGAGGTTCTCTTTGGCGTCGGAGCGAAGGACGCCTACCGGCAGCTGCGAGCCGGTGAAGACCACGGGTTTGTTCAGCCCCTCCAGCATAAACGAGAGCGCCGAGGCCGAATAACTCATCGTGTCCGTGCCGTGCAGGATCACAAACCCGTCGTATTCCTCATAATGGTCATAGACCATCTGCGCCATCTGCGCCCATTTGTCGGGACCTATATCCGAGGAGTCGATGAGCGGCGTGAAAGCCTGGATATCCACCTTTATCTCTCCGGCGAAGAGCTCCGGCATAAAGGCCTTGAAGGTCTCTATATCCGCCGGCACGAGGGCTCCGGAGGCTTTGTCCCGGACCATGGTGATCGTGCCTCCCGTGGATATCAGCAATACTTTGTGCAATGTTTTTCCCATACGCAAATAACTTTTGCAGGTGCAAAAGTAGTAAAAAAATTGCACATATGCAAATTTTTCAGGCATTTTTTATGCTTTCTCTTGCATAATTCAGAAAAATGTCGTATCTTTGTAGCGGATCTTAGATAGAGGGCATGAATATAAACAATGTCATGGATTTTTTAGAAGTCATAAAAGCGCAGTATGTCAGCAGCTACAAAATTCATCTGTGGTTTAACAACAATACTGACAAGGTAGTCGATTTCAGTGACAAGCTGAACGGCTCTGTTTTTGAGCCACTGCGCGATAAAGAATTCTTCAAGAATTTCCGTATTGCTTATAATACGATTGAATGGGCTAATGGTGCAGATTTCGCACCGGAGTATCTAATCGCTTGTTAACCCCCTACGGCACAAATAAATGCCAAAATGGCAAATAGATTTACCCGCACGCAAACGGGCGGAATATAAAGAATATCAATAATTTCTCAGTATTGCAGGCGGCGCATAGTCTCGTACTATGTGCTGCTTTTTTTAGCATGTATTATTTTGTCCACAGATTAAGCAGATTAAACGGATAAAAGAAATTTTTGGATAATTGTTGATAATTCTTAGCCCTACGGGCACGATCTGCTTCGCCGTATGGTTGACTGCGAAAGAATAATTTTTGAATCATTTTGGGCAATTTTGGACTGAAAGAATAAAAAACTGTTTTTTAGGTTTATGTCTTTGCTGTCATTAATTCGTAATTCGTAATTTTTAATTCCGGTGCATCAGTATTAAGAATATATAATTGCCTCTGTGGAAGCATACTGAGCTAGACCATACCTAGACCATACCTAGACCATATAAACTACGTCACAGGTACATCACTCCCCTGTCCTTTACCCCTGCCCCCCCCACCTTTCCGTTTTACACTTTTCCGCTGCAAAAATACTGCTTTTTTCTGATATAAGCAAATAAATCGGGCGGAATAGGTGATTTTTTGCTCAATTCCGCCCGAATAGCACTTGCCAATAAATCTTGCTACCTAAAACAAATCATAGCCCTTTCTCATCAGTCTATTTGGGCTCATCCCAAATGGACGGGTCGTTTTTTTTGCGTGTTTGGAAAAAAAGTAGTACCTTTGCACGCCTTTTTGTGCGCAACGAAGATGTCTTATGACAATAATGAGGAGGAAGAAAACGATTATTACCATTCTTGCGGGACTGCTTCTGCTGTCCTGCCGTCACGCTCCCGGAGAGCCGTTGGCTCAAGCCGGGCAGTACACCGAAATGGACACGGCGGTCATTGCCGGCGATCCGGATGCAGACAGAGCCGATTATTTGCGAGCCAAGGCCTCTTTCTACGGTCAGAATGACGCCGCCGAAGCCAAGCAGCTCTGTCAGGAGCTGATCCGGCGCAAGGGGTTCGAGAAGGACGAGCGTTTGCAGCAACAGGTCTATTCGCTTCTTGCGTTTATCGCCCGTGCGCAGGAGAACGACACGGGTATCTTGGAGTACGCTCCCAAAGCCCTCCGGCTGGCATGGCGTTCCGGCTGCGACGAAGAAGTGGGACGGCTGTCCGGCCTTGTGCTCCTTGCCATGGCGTGCAACGGTCAGACCGACGAGGCGATCGCGCAGTTCGACCGGACGCTCGCCTCGCTCCGCAACCGCCGCACCTTAGGCAGCGTAGTAGCCTATGTGTCGGTCACTAAATCGATGTTATATATACTCCGGGATGCCGTCAAGAACGAAGAAGTCCTCGTCGCCGCCGATGATGCGCTGCGCGAACTGGAGCACTTGGAGCAGCACCCGGAGCACTACACGGATGTTCCGCCGGATTTCTCCATAGCCGAGTTCGTGGATTACGAGCGCGGCGAGCTCTTTACCTATAAGGCGATCGCCTGTGCTGACTTGGGGCGTTCCGGCGAAGCGCGGCGTTATGAGGCGCTGGCGCGCCGATCCGTCTGGGCGCACGACAACCCGCAGTTCGAGTTTACCATCCTGCCTCTATGGATTGCTCTCGGCGACTGGGCGCAGGCGGAACGCCTCTTCCGCACGGTGGACAACATGCACCTCTCCGACACGCTCAACCACCAATACATCCGTTTCCTGCACTTGCGGGCGCTGGCGGCGCATCAGCAGGGCAAATACGCCGAGGCGGAGAGGTACACGACCCGTGCTTTCACGCTGCGCATGAGGCAGAACGAATACAGGATGCAGCAGCAGATAGCCGAACAGAATGCCGCCTATAACCTCCAGAAGGAATCCATGGCCCGCGAGCGTGCGGAAGCGCGGGCGCACTCGGTCATAATGATATTGTTGCTGGTGGTGCTGTTTGCCCTGACAACCGGCGCCATCGCCGCATATTTCATCGTTACGAGCCATCATATCAAGCAGAAGACCCGCTCCTTGGTCAAGATGATTGACGAACTGAACAGCGGCAAGAGAAGGTCGCTGAACAAAGTAAACAAGGACACGCGCGAGGAGTACCGGCGTCTGTTGTCGGTGGTCTTCGAGGAGCATCTCTATGCCTACCCGCAGCTGGATCGCGAATCATTCGCCGAGTACATGCACCTCACGCGGCATGAGTTGAACGAGATACTCAGTGCCAACACCGACGGGCTCTCTTTCCCGCAATGGTTGAATAATATCCGTTTGGAGCGTGCGTGTGCCCTGCTGCACGATGAGCCGGACAAGACTGTCTCCGACATCGCGGCGGCGGTCGGTCTCTCCCCGGACAATCTCCGCCGTCTCTTCCGCCAGCAGTACGGCATCTCGCCTTCCGAATACCGCCAGAACAACTGACTTTCCACCTTTCACCGTTCAACTATCCATACGGCTTCAGCCGATCGTTCGAGGCTTTGCCGAGATAAGAACTATCAACTCCCTTTCAATCGTGATTCTCCAACACAGGATTAACAACACAGCATTAACAGGATTGTCGGCACGACATCGGCACGACACCGTGACAATATCGGCTTCTGGATGAGCGTAGCGGTCTGGAATTTCCGGATTTTCCGGTAAACCACCGAGTGCCGCCAGAATAAAAACTAGATACAATTGTTTAACTTAATTAATTTAATGTACAAA
>CACYKR010000038.1 GCA_902774995.1 uncultured Bacteroidales bacterium
AATCTTTTGTTCTATGTTCGTGCCTGTCCTCATAGTGGGGACTATTCGGGCACTTCACTCGGAGTGCGTTCCGTCGCACTCCTTCACTCTCAAGCCACTCTCGCGCCACTATTACTCTTAAATATCCATGCCCCTCTATATATAGGCAAAAAAGAGATGAAATCTATCACCTCTTTCGCAACTTTTTTATCAATGCTTCTTCATTACGCAACATACTGCATTGAAAATCAGCCCAAGAAGAGACATCCTGAGGTATCAGTAATCCCACTTTGCGCAATTTCTGTGTTGGGATGTTGCACAAAGTGTATGGGTCGAGTTTTATAGGAGAAGAGCTATCCGTTGTTGGATAGAATAAATATCCAATGGGACACTTGAATCTGTACATGTACACCAGAGTCTTGTAATAGATTGCAGTTTCTCGGTCACTGCCTTCTGTTATACTCGTCGTATCCAATGGAATATATTTGGCATCGGCTACAATGAGCCTTTCCTCATTGAGATAATCAGGTACTATATGTCTATGTGATTCGTTAAATAATCGGAATTTCTTAGGACCATCCGAAGTATAGTGTGTCAAGACATCTTTTAGCACTATTGCTAGATATTCTTCCCAAAGCCATGCGCCGTCAAACAAAATACCATATATCTCATCATTCGTAGTCCCGTATTTCAGTTCCTCATGACGAAGAATTTGCAAACAAAGCTGCTGTAAATAGCGGTACTCGCCATAGTAAGGATGCCGAATGGGGCGTAAGTTGCGGTTGATGACTTTTAGCCGTTCCTGACGATTATACGTTTGTGTGGCTTGCACTATGGCATTTACAGCCTCTTTGGTATCCGCGTCATTTTGCAGAATCCCGTTCGCGTAAGGATGCAGACGGATATATTCAATGGTATGCCGCACTAATTGCGTGACATCGTTATTGTACGCATATTCGCGTGTTTGGTATGCTATGTTGCCGGAGAATGGGATGTTCTTACGTATATGCTGCGCCATATCTATTCTTCCGCGCAGATGCGTGTCATTGTAATGGTGGGTTTGGTATTCTTTGTACAAGCCCTGCCGGTATGCACGCTTGAGAAAAGCGGGAAAGAGATAGATGAGAAAATCGAAAATACTGGTCTGGTCGGAGGTATAGTTGAGGTCAAAAAGATTGACGGCAAAAACCCGTTGCAGCATATAGTGTAGAAAAAAATCCTGCTCATCAGTTTTTGCAAAGCGTGAATGAATCCGCAAACGGGTGTTCTTGTACCCCACAAAGCCCATTATGTTACCGGTAACAAGCGTATTCTCTCCCTCTATAGTGAAGATCATACTATCTTGTATCTTATCCGGACAGTCGGACAGACTATGTGGGAACACAAGCAAATTAGGATTGCCGTTCTGTTGAATACTCTTGATTGGCAATCCTGATAATGCACGTATTCCTTCGAGCTGTTTCGGCTCGAAATCCTTTCTGCTATTATCCGATATTTGTATCAGATGGCTCATTGTTATAAATGACGTGCAGGGCATCTACTTTTTGCTGTGCGTCTCTCTCGCCTCGGAAATATTCAAACAGCAGACCTTCCAAATGGTTCTTCCAAAGTGCTTCAAAATCATTGTTCTGCAGGTTCAGGAAATAGGCTGCACCTATCTGATAAGCACGTCCAAACCGTTTCTCTATCTCGGCATTCAAACGCTCCATTCGTTGTTTTACTTCTGCTTTATTTCCTGCAAACTCGTTGTTGTTTTCTATGATGGCTGTATAACTATCGGTTGCCGTAACTTCTTTCCATGCAAAACGCCGCCGCATCGCAAAATCCATGCTTTCTACAGAGCGGTCTATATCATTCATCGTGCCGATGATATAGACATTTTCGGGCACATAGAAACCCTCTTTGAAAGGATCTCCCTCTTGAATCATATTTTGGTATTGTGTGCGTACACGCCCTTTTATACCGCGATAGTCTTTCTCGATAGCTCCAAATAACTCACCGAAAATCTTACTCAGCTCTCCACGATTGATCTCGTCTATAATAAAAACGAACGGTTTGTTAATATGGTTTTGTGTTGGAGCACTATGTTTTTGAGCAATTTCGAGTGCTGCAGCCGGCTTGATATTGGAAAGATATATAGTTGATAGCGTAAATCGCTTTCCCCCATTGATTTCCAAGATGTTCTCGCGAATATCTTTGGCAAGCCATCTGACCGTACGAAAACGCGGATAATCACCGCCCTTTTCATCATACTCGTAATCACCTGTTACAATACCGACAGCATCTGTCTCTTTTTCCGAATAGCACGAAACGACAATATCTCCTATCTGCATGGCAGACTGAAACGCTTTTAGCACATTCTTCCCTTCCGTGACATTCGGGTTATATTCCGTAAAATCCAAATCTCCGTATGAAGGCCATCCGATACGAATATAGCCATTATCCAAGCAGTCCCTGCGTATCTCATTGTCTCCTGTTCCCTTTAGCGAAACTTTCCACACTTTCGGGTTGTCATTCAGTCCTGCCATCAGGTTGTCATCTGTCGTCTGCGCCAACATAGCACGTTTGCAGAACTCTTTAAACTCACCATCTACACGTTTAAAACCGCCATCTTCCATAGGCCGGATTCCTTCGACGAAATCGGTATAGTCATAAGACGGATGGAACTGCACTTTGCGGATACTCTTTTCATCTGCACCCAATTCGTGTGCTAATTCCATAGCCATGTGTGTTTTTCCCGTTCCGGGTGCACCGGTAAGGATGAGGTTTTTGTTAGTTTTTAAAAGTGTAATAATATCACTGTATGAAGAACTATTTTCCATAATAGGTTCATTTGATGGATTTATTGAAGAAGAAGAAAGCCATGCAGCATATGATATTTCTGCAAAACGCGTATATGGGATACTCTTATTATGTATTTTCTCTTTTATATCATTAAGTACTGCTACATATCCCTTATAAGAAGCAATATTATAATCCGTAATTCCATATGTGTGTAAAAATGCACGGCTACGAGAGTCCAAAGTCATGTATTTATCAGGATTAAGCCAATATAATGCCATGGTTAAGCTATTCCTCGGAAAGCCATTACTTAGCACTTTATCGTAGCATTCTTCTATTTCATCTCCTTTTACAACGTGCTCGTATAATTCCCACATATCAGCTATGATGTATGGGTTTCTATTTAAATCCCATGTAAAAAAGAATGATCTGCGAGGGTCAACAATAGGTATACCATCAAAATCACTGGGAGCAGCAGCATTGATTGATAAATGCGCCCTAAATGCATTGCATATATTCTGTCTATTCTGATAGGTAATTCTGCCTCTGTTAAATATCGCAAAGACTGAAAACGGGTCAATATCAGAGATAGGAGAACCATCTTGCATATGTAAATAATCAACAAGAGATTTCCCTGTCAGGTTTTTAAAACCATCATTCCCTGATTGAATAAATTCTACAAGTGGTTTTCGATCATTTTTAAATTGCAATAATTTTAGCGATAGCTCCTTATAAAAAGCAATCCAAGTAAATTGTGTTTCCATAATTATCAAATTTCGCCTGCAAAGGTACAAAAATATTCCGAGATATGCAAATTTTTCTTTATTCGGGCTGAATAATACTCTTGAATATGCGGTAATTATTATCATCACCCGGACGACAATAAACGGCAAGCTCTATGGTCCGGAAGATGTGCAAGTATTGCTCTATGACACAATTATATGCCCTCGCCACAATAAGCGGATCATTGCGGAACGCACCACAACCGAACGCCCCAAGGATTACCACCTCCGCATTGTTCAATGCAGCCACATCCAGAATGCGCCGTGCGCGGTCTATATGCAAATGAAACAACTCCTGCGGTGGTATGAATGGCGCGTCACTCTCTCCCGGATTATACGGATTAGAAGGTTTGGGACGCAAGTTGGGTGCTGCGCATGTGATAACATCTACGGCAAAAGGTTGCGGTAGCTCATTATAGTCGTCGTCCTTGAATACTTGCACTCCCGGCGTAAAGATAATATCATTATTGTGCAGCGGGTTTCCCGACCTGCGATGCGGAGTATAGAAACCATCCCACATAGCACGCGTATTCAAGCAGTTATACAAGGTGGAACACCGGCACAGACATTCTTCCTGCGCCGATGAACCATGAACCACTCCACCACCGGGATTAGTAGCCGAAGCAAAATTGAGTACGCACACGCGCTGTCCTTCGTAACGCGCTGCCGCTTCAAAAGACCGATTACGAGTAACCAGCACCTTCGCATCATCCGTGAATTTAGGCACAGGAGTGCTTATCGCATCGCTGTCTAAAACAAGTTTTTGCGATACAATCGACTGTTGCTGCGCCATGTGCAGTGCCACATCATTGCTGATACGCTCCAACGTGTCATCAAAAACAGATATAAGATAACTCCTTCTGTCCATAAATATTTTTATTACTTGCTTTCTTTCCTTTTGAGATAGATTACAATGCCCACTTGTTCCTCGGGGTGAGCGGTGGCATCCACCGACTGAATCCGTGCCTCAAAGATGTCGCCATAACCTAAATCAAGAAATTTAGCGATTGTCTCATTCTGTCTGCGCGGTATATAGCCAATATGCGTTTCGCCGAAGAAAATCGCTACGGCATTGTGGTCGTAAGGGTTCTCGTCCTCACGCACTAATGTCACTCTTTTGCCGACTTTCAGTTTGTCAAACACCTCACAGCCTTCGTGATAGGTGAATGCTGCTACATTGCAGCTAAGGAAATGCTCCTTGTTCGTTTTGATTCTCATAGCAGTTTTCAATCAGGGATAATGCGTACATTTCTGATTTTCGCTGCAAAAGTACTACATCAAACTCCCAAAACCCGGGAGTGGAACAAGAAAAATGCAAAAAAAGTGCATTTTTCCGCTCATTCGTACATTTTAAGGACTTTTCTTGCTTCCTCGGCAAATTGTTGGCGCAAGGATTCCGGCGCAAGAATCTCTATCTCTGAACCATGCGTGCGGAGCTGTTGGATGAAGTCAAGCGTAGGGGCAACGCACCACTCAAAAACGCACGGCTCGACCTCTTTTTGCGAATGATGAAGCGGGAGGGAACGGATAAATGGAGCTGCGTTTTCCGATAAACGTGCACGGATAAGCTCCGGGGTGAACTGCTTGCCTCGGAAAACACCGTAATAGCCGGCAAAATACGAATGCGGTTCGAAGTTCTTTGGTAACCGGAATGTCTTTTCCATCGTCTCCATATGTTTGATACGGTCCAACGCATACAGTCGCGGTTCGTCTTTAGGCGTGGTGTGTACACCGTCTATCTCTTCTACGAAACCTAATACATACCACCGCTGCTTGAATACTTTTAGACACAATGGCGCAAGAAGAAAGATATGCGGTGCTTCCTTGCTGTCGAATCGTAAATGTGAAACTTGCAACCACTTACTGTCGCGCATGGCATTGACGATTGTCGTCAGGAACTCAGTGCCTTCGGGAATAGGTTCATAAAGAATACGGTCGCGCAGCTCACGACTGGTGTCTAATGACTGGCTTACCGCAAACTGCGAGAGCAGCCATTGTTTGGTTTGACTATTGATGTCGGAGTCGCCGATGTAGTAAAGTCCATTTGCCCGGTCACAAAGGATTTCTATGTCGAATAGTTCTTCTACATCGTTCTTGTAGCGGAAGAAAGTGCTGTCTGCCAGCCGCGGTTCGTGATTGTCGTTGATTCTCGCACTCGCCCATTTGCGGTCGATCTCCTCCCGGCTGATCTTCCCCGCACTACGGATGGTATCCACCAACCAGATATATCTCTTGTATTGTGATACAGACATGAGGCTTATCTCCTATCGTGTATTATTAGTTTGGTGTGTTTTTATGTAAGCTTGTGCAATATACTCACAAAACCCGTACAAAGATACTACTTTTTTCTGAAACCGCCAAATTTTATGGCATTTTTTCGGTTACAACCACAAGAATCTCTATTTTCCAAACTACTGCGGCTACGACATGACAAGCCGTAACCGTGCCCACATCATCGCATCCGTGCGAGGAAGTTGATGCCATATACCGGCCAGTACGGCACTTTCTCTATGCCGGTACGGACACGCGGGATGTCGAGCAACAGGAACGCCGATGTCATAAACAGAGACACCCATATAATCTGACCGTAAATCTGCTTCAAGGTCACGCTCATGACGGAAGCAAGACCGGCTTCGCCTGACAGAACAGAGACCGCTTCGCTGACAGAGTACAGACCGAATTTGCTATTAATGCTTGTCAGCGTCATGTACGCCCCGTACCTCGACATGTTGTCCGCCATGAAATGCTTGAAGAGCGTGGTGTACAGCCCGTAGCCCGATGCACCGGCGAGGTACATGTGAATGACGTTAAAGATAAAAAGCGCCATGAAGAAATGCTCCAAGTCATGCACGCTCTCGTGCAGAGACCACATCAGCGACGCGGCAAGAATAGCGTACGCGCAGCCGCGGAACGCCAAGCCGAGGCGGTATTGCTCAATCGGCACATTCACATCTAAATAGAAATACATCCACAGCGAATAGACCAGGATACAGCCAAAACCGATTGCGAACAACTTCCACACCTTCCATTTCTTATGCCCGATCCAGTAAAGGGTAATCAGCACACCGACATACACGCCCGGCAGCGACCATAAGCACAACGCTCCCTTGGTGTGTTCCTCCAAGCCGCGCACCTCCGTCCAATAGATTTCCTCTAACGTGTGCTCGGCGCCTAAAAGCAGCTCGGCGATGGCGGTTACCAGCAAGATAGCCAGCACGTTCTTGTATTTGAAAATCTCCAGCGAGATAAAGGGCTTCTCCACCGTCTTGAGCCGGTATAGGATAAACGCCAGGAATATCAGGCTGAGCGCCAGTACCCATCGGAGTGTAGGCGAGAAGAACCACATCAGCCGGTCGCCATAGACGAGGATATAACTGATCATCAGCATCAGCAGAGAAATCAGCAGACCCGTGGAAATATCGATTCCTCTGAGCGGCATCCGTTGCGGCATCGGGCACCACGGCTGGCAAAGGAAGAGCTGCACTGCCACCACGAAACACATTGTGCCGATGGTCAGCACGTGCATCATCTGCCAACTGAAATGGAAGGCAATGACGGCGGCGAGCCATGCACTGCCGGTGATGGCGGTCAGCAGCACAATATGCAGAATAGGGAAGAACACCCCGAAATCGCGCTCCGGCGTCATCCACAGCTGGATATTCGACATGTTCTCGAATGTGCCTTGCAGTTTGGCGATGCCGGCAACGAAACAGACCGGCAGCAGGACTGCCATGTTCGTCGTCCGCATCGTGATGAGGTTGCAGACGGCTATGACAACAGCCGAGCCGATAAGCAGTTGTTTGTTGGTAAAACGGAACTTCATGCGGAACAGCATCGGGAACCACACCGCCATGCCTGCCAGACCGGCATAGAGCAGCATCAGCAGGTCTTCGAGTTGCAGGGCTGTTGTGCCGCGCACGGCTTCCAGTGCGCCGAGATACACGCCGCCCGAGAACTGGATACACAAGACTTGAAGAATATAAATCCACGGCTGTATTTCCCGTGGCACCCACGCCCGGAACATGGGCATTTGGAACGGCATTTTTCCCGCCGCAGGGGGTGAAGGAGGTAGTTGCATAGTATTAGTACTTCACCTCGCATTCCACGCTATAGCCTGCCTTCAGGCGCGCTAAATCTTCTTCGCTGTTCTCGTCCAGTGCGATGCGGATGGTGAGGCGTTGCTCTACCTTGACGAAGTTACCCGTGGCATTATCAATCGGCACCAGCGAGAACGCGCTGCCGGTAGCGTCCGACAGGCTCTGCACGCGCCCTTTGTACTGCACATCCGGCACGGCGTCCACATGGATGGACACCTCCGAACCCTCGTGTATATTCGGCAACTGGCTCTCACGGTAGTTGGCTTCCACCCATTTCTGCTGCTCATCAACGATGGAGACAAGCGTCTGACCGGGATTGACCAGTTCGCCGATGTTAATGTCTCTGCTGCCCACCACGCCGCTGTGCGAAGCGATGATATAGCAATACGACAGGTTCAGTTCCGCCAACTCCACTGCCGCCTGCGCCAGTTCGATTGCCGCCTCCGAAGCCGAGAGGTTATAGCCCTGTTCGTCCGCCACGCTGTGCTGCATCTCGATGGTGCGGCATATCTGTTCGTATCGTGCCTGCGCCGCCAGATATGCGGTGTGCGTCTGGTCGGCAATCTGCTGCGAGATAGAACCCGTGCGCAGCAACTGTTCGCAGCGTCTGTCCTCGCGGGCAAGGTTGTCCATGTTCGCCTTCGCTTCGGCTTTGGACGCTTCTATGGCACTGATGTTCGTGTTGGTCGTGCGGATAGAAGTCCCTGCCTGCTTGCTCTGCTACTGCGCACGGGCAAGGTCGGAACGTGCTTGTGCCAGGCGCAGGCGGAACTTGCTGTCCTCGATGATAACAAGCGTGTCGCCGGCGTTCACATGTTGGTACGCCTCGAAACGAATCTCCTTAATAAAACCCTGCACGCGCGTGTTCTGTGGTGCGATGTACTGGCACACGCGGGCATTATCGGTGTACTCGATGTGCCCGAAATGAGTGAATTGCAGCACGACATATGTCACGCCGGCTGCCAAAACCAACACAATGACTGTGTTGTAAACATACGTTAAAACTTGGGATTTCTGCATTTTGTTGTAACCCTTTTAATTGTTTCTTATTACCCAAATTGAAATGCGCGACATTTCAATTTGAGGAAGGAATATTCTCGGGTTACAACCCTTGCCTTTACCAAGGCCCTTGCTTGCATTGACACTTGCGTGACTGCGCGTTGCACGCTTGTATAACGTTCAAAATCGGGTGCAAAGGTACTGCTTTTTTTTGAATTATGCAAGAAAAAAGGAGCGTTTTTCGGGAAAACGGCGGCTGTTTATATCAATTTACTTGCCTATGTGCCAAATTTTTAGTAATTTTGCACCGAATTTTATGACAACCGAACTTCTGATAGATAACCGCCCGTGCATGGTCTATGCCATGCCGGAGCCCCGATGCCTTGTTCTGACTACGCTCGGCGCACACGAGCGCAAGGATTTTGAGACGCTGGCGCAGATGCTAACCAAGCATACCTCCGTGCCTTTTGTCCTTGCGGCGTTCACCGTCAACGACTGGGAAGCCGAACTCGCGCCGTGGGCGGACTCGGCGCTGTCCCAACGCCCGGAGGTAGGCACGCAGGCAGGTGCAACGCTGGATTTTGTGGCAAACGCGCTTCTGCCCGAACTGCAAGGCCTGTACGGCTCGCTGCCGGTCATCCTCGGCGGCTATTCGCTGGCAGGTCTGTTCGCGCTCTGGGCGGCGTACCAACAGCCTCTCTTTGCTGCCGTGGCTGCCGCCTCACCTTCGGTGTGGATACGCGGATGGATGCCTTTTGTACAAAGCCACGCGCTCCTTGCTCCGAATGTCTATCTCAGTCTGGGCGTCAAAGAGGAGAAGACTCGCAACAGCGCTCTCGCGCAGGTGGGAGATAACATCCGTGCGTACCATGACCTCTTGACGCGCTCGCTCGGCGAGGAACACACGGCGCTCGTCTGGCACAACGGCGGCCATTTCACCGACTGCACCCTCCGCCTCGCCCAAGCCCTCGCCTGGTGCATCAACCGTATCACATCCCTATAAAATGAACATACAAGAAATCACCGGCAACCGGATTAGACCATGACTCAGAAACAGAAAACAGTTCTCGGCTTTGCAGCCGGAGTGACGGCAGGTGTCTCGTACGGACTGAATCCGTTGTTCGGCAAACCGCTCTTGGACGGCGGCGTGCCGGTGTTGTCGCTCTTGTTCTTCCGTTATGCCATCTCGGCGGTGATCTTAGGTCTCTGGATGGCGTTCCGGCATGAGTCTTTCCGCGTCAACGGACGGGAAATGCGGCTGCTGGTTGTGCTCGGCTGTCTGTTCGCCGCCAGCAGTGTCTTTCTCTTCGAGTCGTACCGGTTCATTCCTTCGGGGCTGGCAACGACCTTCGTTTATCTGTATCCTGTCTTTGTGGCGCTTATCATGGTCGGGCTGCATGTCTATCCCAAATGGCAGATATGGCTGTCTATAGCCGCCACGGTTGCGGGAGTGGTCTTGCTCAGCTGGCCCGCCGCCGGAACTGAGATTCACTGGCTCGGCATTGTTCTTGCGGCGATGTCCGCTTTGAGTTATGCCGTTTATCTGGTGATTGTCAACCGCTCGCAGCGTATCAAACATATCTCCGAACACATGCTCACGTTCTATGGTCTGGTGGTGGGTGCCGTCGCTTTTCTGGCGTACCTGCTCATCGACGGAACGCCGGTGCTGCAAGGCATAGACACCACTTCGGACGTGCTGAATCTCATCGGTCTGGCTGTCTTCCCTACCATGATAGCCATGCTGACGATAGCCCTTTCCACGCGCCTTATCGGTCCGACGAAAACGTCTGTCTTGGGCGCTTTCGAACCCGTAACGGCTATCTTGGTCGGCACGCTGGTCTTTGGCGAACCGCTGACGGTGAACATTCTCGCCGGCATCGTCATCTGCATTGCCGCCGTCCTCTTCATGATCCTCAGCGAAAAGTAAAAAACAACGGTCATTTCACCGACTGCAACCTCCTCCTTGTACGATTTTTATCCCAAACTCTTGCATATTCCAGAAAAAAGCAGTACCTTTGCAGCGTGATTTGATTATTCCAACGCCATATGGAATACACGTAAACGGCTAATGACTCTATGTACGACCAACTGAAATTAGACAACCAACTCTGCTTCCGTCTCTACACGGCTTCACGCCTCGTGATGCAAGCCTATTATCCTTTCTTTGAGCCGTTAGGTATCACGTATCCGCAGTATCTGGTACTGCTGGTACTATGGGAGAAAGACGCACAGCCGGTGAACGACATCGCCAAACGTCTGTATCTGGAGACCAACACCATGACCCCGCTGCTGCAACGCATGGAGAAAGCGGGCTTGGTGACGCGTGTCAAAGGCGAGAAAGACACGCGTCAGCGGATTGTCTGCCTGACGGACAAAGGCAAAGCCATGGAGGAACAAGCCAAAGTCATCCCCGATTGTCTTGCATCCGAGATATGCAATCATGGCATCGAGGCCCCGGAGCTACTCCGGATAATACCTCACTTGGACAAACTGATTGAGGGGCTGAAACAAATCTACAAATAACTCACCACCCCTTCCTGCGGAATAAGCCGCCGAGGAGAGAGGCGAACATGTAAAAAGGATAGAGGAGTTCCAATAGCAGAGCCACGTACCACTTGGTGCGTGGTTCTCTTTTTTTGATGAGTCCGTATTCGATGGGGAACTTGACGAGGAGGATGAGCGGGCAGAGGAGCTGGAGGAGGTTGGTTGCCACGATGAGTGCGCCGCAGCGAAGGATGTCCGGGTCGGTGTAATGAGGGGCTTTGCCTGCCCAACGCATGCGCTGGCGGAAGAAAGCGCGCCAAGTAGTGACAGGACGCACCACGGCGGTGTAGTCGGGCTCGTCGATGACGGCAATCTGCATGCCGCGTTTCTTCATAGCCTCCAATAGGAACATATCATCGCCGGAAGGTATTTCGGGGTGGAGGTCGGGTTCGCACGCCAGCCACGCCTCACGGCGGACGATAAGGTTCGCGCCGGAACACATTACCGCCTTTCCTCTTTTCGCCGTGCGCATGGTGAGTTCCTGAATGGCGGCGTACTCGGCTATTTGGAGAGACAACCCCACCCCGACCCTCCCCTCAAGGGAGGGAGTCTCCATTCTTAACGGAAGAATTATCAAGTCGGCGTTGCCGAACAAGTCCTTTGTACATGGTACTTTGTCACTTTGTCCTTTAACTGCTGCTGGAGGAAGTATGACATCGTCATCGTGGAGCCAGACGTATTCAGAGGTGGCGGCATGGATGAGTTTGGAGAGGGCGTGTTTTTTGCCCAAATGGTCATCATTGATACCCTTTCGGGGGGTGATATGGGTAATAGTCGGAGTAGTTACGTTAGCTTTGACCGTCGTTTGACCGTCGGTTGACCGTCGGTTGACCGTCGTAATTTGGTCGAAAAACTCTACAAATCGGGGGTAGCTCTTGGCGATGATCTTTTGAAGGTCATTCCCATCATAAAAATCCGGGACGGAGGCTGAGTCCTGATTTCGTATTAAGAAATAACCGTGCCCCTTGGGAACTAAGAAATCCGCCGCGAGGAGCGCCATCGCCATGCGGTGGTCGTTGCGGACTTCGTGGAGCCGGACGGCTTCAAGGCGGTCGGACTCCTTGAAACGGAGGCGGTCGGTGCCGGAGGCATGGAGGGTTATGCCGAGGCGTTCGCAGGTGAGCGCGATAGGCGGATAGAGATCGGGAAAATCAGTGAAGTCGAGCTTTACTGATTTTCTATTTGAGACTTGAGATTTCTTATCTTGGCAGGGCCTCGAACGATCGGCTGAAGCCGTATGGACATTTGAGATTTGCGCACCCTCAGGGGTGAAGATCGTTTGGACGCCGAAATGCTTGGCGTATATATCCGCCACTACCCTATCGCCTTGCAGACTCTCCTCTTTCAACCCTTCCAACAGCAACTCGCCGCCGTGGATAGCTACGTATTCGTACCAATACGAAGCACTGCTCCAGCAGGCTTCCAGCAGCAAACCCCTCTCCGGCTCTCCCCTCAAGGGAGAGAGATAGGATTCCCTTATGCGGCGGGAGAGGGTGATATAAGGGGATTCGTTTTCGGAGACGGGAATGGGTTCGCCGTGGAGGATGCGGGCAGAGGTGGTCTGGGTGGTAGGTGCTCCATTACGCTCCATGAGACGCGGATCACCATCCAAGACAATAGGTTCTCCTTTATAGCAATATTCCAAATGTACCTGTAAAAATCGCAACGCCGTTCCGCAATTCTTGAGGTAAAGGGTGAGCGGTTCGCCTGTCTTATGCTCCCGCAGTTGTTCCAGGGCATCGTGGAGGACGAGGACGTCGTCCGGCATATCCGCAGAGACCCTCATCAGAGGGTCCCCGTGAATAGCCTGCAATAGAAGAATTCTATTGGCAATAGATTTTGATATCGGAAGGGCTATTTTGTACATTGTACATTGTCCCTTTGTACATTAATTGACATCGGGCAGGGGACTGTAGTCGCGGGAGTAGCGGAGGTGCTGGGCTACGTAACCTTCGGAGAAGTCAATCTTCACGTCGGTGATGTTGCCTTCGGCATCACGGACAGCGGTATAAACGGGGTTCACGAAGCCTTTGTAGGGGGCAAGGTTGAGCTTCTTGTAACGCGCCAATATCTCTTGGTGCAGTTCGGGATTGACCTTGACGGCATATTTCTCGACAAGCTCTTTGGCGGCAGCGTAGTCGCCTTCGGAGGTGATGCGCTGTATCTCTGCCAGCAGTTCGCCATAGAGGCGGCGGAGACCCTGATAGTCGTTGATGCGGAGGTAGTGCTTGCCGTCGCGGGCGATGATCTCCACCTCTTTGTTCGTCGCGTGCTCATAGACCCAGTTGGCAATAAGCTGGCGGTTGCGCATATGCGCTTCCTCGATGTCCTTGCCCGGCTCGATACGCACGAGCTGGGTCATGAGGCCATTCATCTGCTGCTGGTAATAACCGGCTTTGAAGGCTTCTTCGTTAGGCAGCAGGCCGAGTTCCACCAGTTTGGGGTCGCCCAGGAAATAGAGCCCGAAGAGGTCCGCACGGGCTTCTTCAATCGTCGAAGCGTGCTCTTTGAGGGCATCCTTGGTAACACCCGGCAGGAGTTTGCCGGAGCCATGACCGACACACTCGTGGAGGTCGGTATGGAGGTCGCCGCAGAGGGCACCGTATTTCTCATAGAGGGCGCGTATCTCGTCGTCGATCATGAACTCCTCGTTGAAGCCGTTGCCTTTCGCCGCCTCGTTGTAGGCGTGCATGAGGTTGTCGATGGTGACGGACTTGGAGCCGTACTCCTTGCGTATCCAGTTGGCGTTCGGCAGGTTGATACCGATAGGGGTTGCGGGGTAGCAGTCGCCGGCAAGGATAGCCGCCGTGATAACCTTGGCGGTCACGCCCTTCACTTCTTCTTTCTTGTATTTGGGGTCGGTGGTGGAGTGGTCCTCAAACCACTGGGCGTTGGAGGAGATGAGTTGGGTGCGCTTGGTAGCCGCAAGGTCTTTGAAGTTAACCATAGACTCCCAGGTACCGGTGATACCGAGCGGGTCGGAATAAGTCTCGGTGAAGCCGTTAACGTAGTCCACGCGGCTGTCGAGGTCGCGCACCCACGCGATACAATATTCATTGAAGGTCTTCAGGTCGCCCGTCTCGTTGAAAGCTATCATTTTCTCGATTGCCAGTTTCTGGGCGTCGTTTTCGGCATACTTGAGCGCCTCGCGGAGCCAATAGACCACGTGTTCGAGCGCCTCGCCGTAGAGTCCGCCGACCTTATAGACACGCTCTTCGATTTCGCCTTTCTCGTTCTTGACGAACTGCGAGTTGAGACCAATCCAGAGGGGTTCGGGGCTATTGTCCTTATGCGCAGCATACCATGCTTCCGCCTCGGCTTGGGTGACACCCTCGCCGTAGTAGTTGCCGGCGGAGTTGAGCACCAGATCCACGCCGTCCTGTGCCGTCGTGCGCTTGGGCATGACCGCCGGGTCGAACATCACAGGCAGGATAGCCGGGTCGTAGGTCACGCCCGCTTCCTCGCAGGCGTTAACGAACCACTCCTGGCTGAACTCCGGCAGGAACTTGTCTTCGGAATAATGGTGATGAATACCGTTGGAGAACCAGACGCGCTTGAGATACTTCTCAAATACCGCCCAATCTTGGTCGGTACATTGTACTTTGTCCCTTTGTACATAGAGCGCTTCCAGCGCTCGACGGATACGTAGGTTGTAGCGTCCGTTCTGGTCGAAGAGGATGTCGCGTCCCCAAAGGGCTGCTTCGGAGAGACAATAGACGAGCTGCTTCTGCTGCAGGCTCAGCGAATCGAACTCCGGCACGTCGTAGCGGAGTATCTCAAGGTCATAAAACTTATCCACGTTGTATTGGAAACTTTGTGCTTGCTCTTTAGGTTGGCAAGCGGTGAATAGAAGTGACAAAGTAACCAGGTACAATGTACAAAGGCACGCAGTCACCGGATTAAACATGTTATTTTTCATATCACAGAATATAAATTGCGTGCAAAGGTACTACAAATAATTCATAATTCAAAATTAAAAATACAAAATTAAGCCAAAAGCACGAAAAAACGCCCCGAAGGACGTTTTTTCCATGCGGGCATCGGGTTTATTCTCCTTCTCCGTAATTAATCGGCGTAAGATCTACATTGCCTTTACTATTGGAGAAGAGTTGCATCATCGGTGCTTCGGTGCGCATGTCCGCCACGGACACGAATGGATTGATATAGTTCTTTTTCATAACAAACAATATATTGGATTAATATTTAGTACCTGTTACGTCATACATCCGCCCGTTATGGAGGATATACAGACGTCCGTCACGGAGGATCTTGGTTGTCTGCGGCTTGCCGCTTTGTACATCATCCAAAGCTGTAGGCGTCTGCGGCATGTCGCTTCTGCCGATTGTAATCTGCCGGCGTCCTGCAACGGGCGAGGGGGCGTTGGGTTGTCCTTCTTGCGCCACTTCGTTCATCTTGATATAAGCACGGTTGGCTGCAAGCGAGCAATAGGCACCGCACAAGCGGAACATATTGTTAGAGACAATAAAGTTGTCCTCCAACTTATTACCCGGCGCGCCGGTTTCCCCGTCATAGATATCGGTGAACGTACCATAGAGACCGTTGAAATGGTCAGGCGAGGATACTTGGGTGGAGGTGAGGTAATAGATATTGATGGAATCTGCCTCGGGCACGAAGACATACGGTACGCCGGCTTCAAGGGTTGTCACCTCTTCGAAGGTGAGGTTCCACGGTTCATTTCCGCGCATCTGCTTGTGCAACAGGCGATAGAACGTAGCCCCTTCGTATTTGTCGGAAGCGTAAGCGATACAGATGGTACCCATGCGTCCGGGGGTGAGTTCCTTGCGCTGGTAACACTTATAAGGCCGGTTGGCGTAGAACTTGGTTCCGTCGGGGCGGGTACATTCATAGACCTTCATGCCACCGAGTACCGGTAGCGGGTCCACGCCTATCTCCTGACCGAAGGCTTCACCGAGCTTGTATGCCACTTCACCGCCTGTCCAGGCCTCGGGAGCAGTAATAATAGTAGTGTTGAGTTCGTTGAAGAGGAAATCCTCGTCAGCGTAAGCGTTGGTCACTTTGTTCGTCACAGCCGTAGTGTTTGCCATCGGACGGATTGCCCCGTGGCAGGAATAGCCGGAACTATTGGTACCCGAAGCGTGAACATAGCCGGTATTATAGACATTCGTAACCGTGGTATTGACGGTAGCACAATAAATACCGCCCACATTGTTATCGCCCAAGACAGTACCTTGGTTAAAGGAGTTGGTAATCGTTATTGTTGTAGCATTGGCATGACCTATACCGGCAACATTGGTTCCGTATTTATTGTCCGCTGTCTTGACTGCGGTAATATCCCCGTAGTTACCACAACGGTCTATAGTGGTATTGCCCATGATATAGCCTATCAGTCCGCCTACATAGTAAGTACCTGTTACGGTAGCATGATTGAATACATTGGTCAATTGGGTCTTGGCAGTAGCGGTACCAGTGGCATAACCGGCAATACCGCCAATCCGTGTGCCTGTAGATGAGGTTGTAGCAGAGCGCACGCTGCCATAGACGGATACATTCTTAATCGTGGCACTGTATATGTAGCCGAACAGACCTTGGTAGGAAGCAGTGGTGTCTATATGCAATCCATAGACAGCATGGTTCTGACCATCAAAAACACCTTTGAAGTAACAACCGGAGGTACTCTTTCCAATTGCCTTCCACGGGTAGTTACAGAGGTCAATATCATTGTCCAGCATTATTTTGGGGCTTTCTCCCTGTTTGGAATTCACCCGTTCGGCTATCCATGCCAACTGGCAACCATTCTGAATATGGTAGTATCCGTCCGCCGATTGGGTCACCTCGCATAATGAATGTCCGTCCCATCCGTTCTCAGGAACAGGGGTCAGGTTCACATAGATGATTGTGTCGGCACTGCAATGAGCACCGATAGACAGTTCGAGACGCTCGCGTTTGTATCCTTCGTACTCCACGGCAGCGATGTTAAGACCTTCTTTGAGCGTGTATTTGCCTTGCGCATCGGGTGTGACAGCAACGCCATCCACGCCGATGACTTTACAGGCAGCCTCCGCAGGCGTCACCACAATGGTTGCCTTCGTTTCCGCCAACGGAGTGACAGGAATCACTATATCCGGCAATGCGCCGAAATAGGTCTTATGGGCAATGGCCGTGAAGTTAGGCGAACGCCCTGCGGTTTTACTTGTATTACGATGGTTGCCTATCGGATCGCCGAAACCATTCACCTGAATGACACCGTCTGTCATGGATAGAGTCGGCTCTTCATACGAATATGGAATGGTGAACGAAACCGCTTGCGCTGACGGAGTACCGCCAAAAGCATATTGGTTGCTACCTAGGATAAGAGCCGTGCCTGTCGGGGTGCCGTTATAGGTAATATAAGCCGACATGTTATAGATGCCGGACATTTTGTTCGCCGGGTGGAAAATTCCGTCGTACTGCACTTTAATGTTGTCGCCCGGGGAGAACTTGTTGTTGTCACCGGTAGAGACATTGGTTATCGTACGGGTGGCATGTTTGGCCGTCAGTACCTGATAAACCTCATGGCCTGTTGCATCACTCAAACGCACAATCTGGCGTCCATGTTTGAGGGGCAGCGTATAGCTGTTGTCTGCATTCTTGGTGATCGTCTGCCAGCCGGTGTTGTAAACCGCATCGTTGGTACGGATGGTAGGGTACGCAATAGCAACCAAGCTCACTCCCGAGGGGGTAAAGGTATAGTTGAACGCCTCTTCATCATTGATATAATAGAACACGTCATGCTCGGCATCAACGTATTTGGTAGCCAGTTTTTTGGTATCCAGATTGTATTCCTGATTCAGTACCATATTCGGTGTAATATCATTGGTACCGGCACCCACTGTAACGACAAACACACCGGTGTTCTCCGGCCATACAGCTCCCCAATATTTGCCCCCCATATAGTCGCTGACGGTCTTGTTGGCGTATTGTACAGCAGCGATGGCGTCATAGGTAACGGTTACGATCGCCGTACCTGTTCCTACTGCGGTCATGGTAGCCCATGCCGAGCCTTTTTGTACGTCATTACTGATAGTAACGACCGAGTTGTCCGGATTACCGTTGAGGTCATAGACAGCGTAATGGTAATCCGGCTCCACGAAATAGTTGTTGGTCGAGTTGTCCGTCAACTGCCAATCACGTTGAGCTATCAGGTCGTAGGTCTCGCCGACACTCATGGTCTTGAAGCCGCGTTCGTTGATATTAACCAGAATATTCGCCACATTGGACTTGCCATGCTCTGCCGGATCATGCTCAATGAACTTGGACGAACGCGCAGTATAGTCCGCATTGGTAAAGTTTAATTCGGGGCATTTAGAGGCATCGCTGTAATAAGTAAACTTGACAAAATTGGTCAATCCTCCTTCACGCCACGTACGCAAATTATATACAGTGTTATTGGCGAGGCGGTAGGTGTAAGTCGTTGTACCTCCTGTGGTTACTTTGTTGGTGTGTGGAATAACGGTAAAGGGAACATAATGAGCCGATTTGGAGCAGATCATTATCTCTGCGTCCTCCGGGCAGGAACATGTAAAATCACTATAGACAGGAATACTTGTGTTGGCAGTTGCATTGGCTGTTATAGTACGGCTTAGTTCCACATCTCCATACCCTTCCGTTTGGTGTGCGGCATTAGGTTTCAGTCTCACGTAACATGAGCCCCCGAGAGGCACAAAGAATGTTGCTGCCGTAGAGGTTATTTTGGGGTCTGCATTGTATCCCACGGTAACCGGATAACCGACACCGGTATTGGATACCACTTGCACCTCTACTGTGTAATCGCTGTCGATAATCCAGCCGGAGTTAGTAGCTTTGGTTGTAATCGTGAATAACTGGGTATCAATGTCTTCACCGTTTACTGTCAGCCGGATAGTACCCTGACTGAGCCCTTTTGTATTGAATCCCTCTACGGTATAAACGCCGTCGGGCAGGTCGTTAAACACGTAGGTGTTCACGTTGGAAGCAGTGGTCATTGCGTCTTCCTCAATGACCTGATTGCCCGCATCCTTGAGGGTCATGGTTTTGGCAGTGGCGTTCATCTTGAGAGACACCTTGGCTGCCTGCATCCCTGTCGTCATCAGTGCGAGCAGGAATACACTTAGAAATCGAATGTGTTGCATAAAAATATATGTTTATGATGTTAATTGGTTGTTTTTTGTCCGTTGAGCGTATAGGATTGTCCGTTTTTCTGCACATAGACGGTTCCTTGTATCATCGTTTTGGAGGCGGAGCTATTCCGACCGTCAGATATAGAAGGGTTGTCTGTGGTGATTCCTGTAGTAGCCGTGACAGCCACTCGTTCGCTCACGTTTCCGGAGGCATCCATTGCCTCGACCTCAAAACGGTAGGTCTCCCCTTTCCCGAGTCCCGTTACCGTATAAGTGGTTTTCTTGGGCCGTGCTTCGCGTGTCCCGTTTACATAAACGACATAACGTGTTACCCCCACATTGTCGCTCGCCTCGTCCCAGGTCAGTATAGCAGAGTGATCATCGGTCTGCACACGCAGGTTGGCCGGAGCCGACGGGGCGGTGCAATCCAAGGTGCGTCCCGTAGCATAGGCAAAATCACTCGACTCACCCAAAGCAGAGACTCCTTGTACTTGCACAGCATACTCGGTATAGGCATTCAAACCGGTAAAGATATAGGAGTTTGTCTCTGTTGAATCTATCAGTTCACCCTCCAAGAAAACGCGGTAGTATGCAGCAAAGCGGTCTGTTTCCCATTTCAGTTCCAACCGGTTCTCGTCCAGCCCTTTCGTTTGCAAACCGGAGGGACGCTCCAACTCGTCTATATGCTCCAGAGCTTCCGCTCCGCCCAGACAGAAAAACGAGGCTGTATTCATACCCAGATCTCCGCTATTGTCCGAACTGGCCATCGTAAAATAAACACCATGCACTTGCCCCAGAGTGCGCAAATCCATCCATTGCCATTGTTCGCTGACCATGGTCACGCCGTCCTCAAAAGACGCCAGAGTGAAGGTAACGGGTTGCCCTACTTCTCTTCCCTCCGCATCCATACCATGGGCGGTTAACGTAAAATAATCGTCTTCCGAAGAAAAGGGATGGGCAAAACCATCGCCTTGCAGTACCCCGTAATACGCCCAAGGGTGATTGCATACCCATATACCCAAAGGTCTATGGCTATCACCGTCCGAAAAAGTCATACTCAGGCTCGGTAACTCGCCTAAATTGCTCCAATACGCCACCAGATACGGTGCGCCTTTCTTGACTGCTCCAGTCGAGTCAATGCCTCCGCCCGCCATGCAGCCCCACTGGTGGTCTATCCATAACTCCGAGGAGAAGGAAGAACCATAGTTATTGTTGTCTCCCGAGGTACAGAATGTAAATCCGTCCCAATGGCGAGAATTGTCGGTTTGGCTTTTCCCGTTTATCAAATGGGAGAAAGAAAAGCTCTCGAAATCCAGTTGTGTAATTCCCCCATTAAGAGTCTCCACCCATTTGCCGTCTGCGTCCACGGGATAGTCTTCCATGAACGCCTGCATGTTCAGCCGGATGGTGTCTGTAGCACTGAGGTTCATTACCATCAGCAGCCCGCATAAAAAGAAAATAGTTCTTTTCATCATATTCATTATTCTTTATTCATTATTCTTTTTCCTTGTACATTGTACATCGCCCCTTTGTACATCAAATAGAGAGTTCCGTTCTCCATGACCTTTGTACATCGTACATTGTCCCCTTGTACATTTTCCAGGTCTTGCGTTGCTTCGGGGTGCAGGTCAGTAGCGCCCATAATTTCCGTAGAGGTCTCGCCGAGCCAGCCGGCTTGCTGTTGGAGAGCGGTATAGACCTTGACGAAATGGATGCCGGGCAGGTGCGCCGGTGTGCCGTCTGCTTTCACAGCCCAATCAATATTCAGTTGGGCTGACAGACTATCGTTGGGTTGGTTGTCAGCATAGCCCCAAGGGTAAGCATATAGGACATAATACGTACCTTCGCCGGAGAGGTCTTCGTGCTGGATGTCTTGATGATTGACCATACGTACACGAGTCTTCTGCACCTGCTCGTATGCAGCGTTACGGCGGCCAGCCTCACGTTTGCTGTCTCCGGCACGAGTCCTGTCTTCGAGTTTCACCTCCAGGATGCTTTCCAGGTGAG
>CACYKR010000039.1 GCA_902774995.1 uncultured Bacteroidales bacterium
TATCGGCGTAGGTTTCATTGTTGTTTGTTTGACTTTTGGGGTAAGTTCGAAGGCCCTTACGCGTAGATGAGCAATAGCGAAGTCTGCGCTTTTTCGTATGTATGCCCCGCGCACACCTCCCGCGTACCTTGATTAATAGAACATAGAGCAGATAACTACAATTACTACTAATATAAAATAATCAACTACAATGAAAAAACTCTTATTACCGCTATTACTGCTATTCCCCTTATATGTAGCGGCAAAAGGTGCAGATACTTCGGCGTCGCCACCTGCTCCTTCGGACACTTATCGTGATTCGTTGGCCGCTCTCATCTCACTGAATAATACCCAGCAGTTATTGGTAATGCTCGCCCCGACTGCGGCAGAACAGATGGATGCTCGGTATGGTAAGATTATAGGGCAGGCATATCGGCAATATCTTCATTCCCCGGAGTTCTTTCTGGCATTGGTGGATATGTACGAACCGGAGTGCAGACGTCTCTTGTCACCGGAGGAGTTGAACGAACTCCTTCGGTGGACTAAATCAGCTATGATGACATATAGGAAATCACTGGCTCAATTAAGAAGCAATGCCCGTCATCCCTCCAATGAGGCTATCGTGACATTCATGCAGGATAATGTGTACCGCACGGAGAAGGCAGTCAAAAATGCCAAGAAAGGCAAAACAACCAAGATAATTCCTTATAAAGTTTCCAAGAGTTTTCGTCAGGAGGGGGAACTCTTTCTTCTCAAATCCGGCATGGGGGATCAGATGGAGACACTCTATTCATTTTATACTTCAATTATCTTCAAGGAGTTGCCCCAAATAAAACAGGAAGATCTGAACCGGCCGGAAGTGAAACAATACCTGACCGATTTCATGCGGGAGACAATTATCGCCACGTTGCATAAGGCCTATTCGCTTGAGTCCTTGCAGAATTGCAACCGCGGCTTTGACAGTCCTGCTTTTACTCATTATCAGGAGGCGGTACAACGGACTATGAAGCAACCCCTATTAATCTCTTTGCAGGAGATGGCAGCTTTTGTCTATTGGCTTAAACGGTATCAGCCCGAGACTGCCGAACAACTGGAGAACCTGTTATCCGCTCAAAAGAATTAAACGATGAAACGACTTTTCTCTATATTTTTAGTCCTATGGATCATGCAAGGTGTTGCTCAAGCAGATGTTTATCGTGATTCGGCATCGGTATTGCTCCATATGGTTTGGAGCGACTCAGCGATAATCGCCCAGCAGGAGAAACAGATACTCCAACTGGCAGATTCCTTACCGGATCAGCAATGGACTGATATAGCATCCGGTTTTGTCCGTTCACCCGAATTCAAGACCCTAAAGCAGGACATCTTCGAACCGGTCTTGCGACAATATCTCACGCAAGCCGAGGTCAATGAACTCCTGGACTGGTACAGGGTGGGGAAGACCTTAGCTGACGGAGGTGCCTATTTCCTCCAGAGTGAGCCTTATAGAAAATTTGAATATGCTATCGAAAAGGCTGGCTCGCAGACATATCTGAAGAATTTACAGGTGGCGGGAGCATGGACTCTGTTCCTGCGGAGACACTATCCGCAAATAGCGCAACTTATCAATGACAGCCTACCCGCTTTCGTAACCCGGCTGGCTCCAAGAGATACTATCCCGGCAAAACCAACACCCCCATCTATACAGCGTGTACTTCCCTCTGCTTATCAGCAGAAGACGCCATCCTCTGTGAAAGTGGCCTCCCCCCTGCTCATCAGCAGATGCCTAACTTTGCAGGGCGTCAGGTCTTGCTTCTGCCTGGAATATACCGCCTTGGCGATGTGATTGGATATCGGGCCTATTCGTCTATCGTGCCGGATCCGGAAGAACCTTCGTTTTATGTAGTACCTAAGCAGGATGCCAAATACCATGGAGTAGTGCAAAAAATAAAGGATGACACAATAGCCGTTATTCATATCTACAAAAGAGGAGACCCGGATAAACACCTGTATGCTATTAGGAACGTGAAAGCCGAAATCGGCGCGAAGTCATACATAGGCAAACAGACGGATTTTTACCCTTCCGGCAAGGTGAAAGAGGAACGTGTCTATAGCAAACAGGGCGGTCTGAGGTCGATAGTAGTCAAGGACACACTGGGCAATATCATCAAGTCTATCGAGCGAAAAGGCAATACGCGTATCGAAAAACAATATCATACCAACGGCCAACTGCGTTTGGAACGTGTCACAGTAGCCGGAGACACCAAAACAAAATATTTTACCAAAGAAGGCCGGCAAATCTCCTATTTGGAGGGGAACCTGTTTGCATTCGATGACGGTGTATATGTCATCTCCGGTCAAAAACCTGCTTTCCCGGGAGGGGAAGAAGCTATGCAGAAATATATCCGCGCCAATACACGCCCTCGCGGAGTAGAAGGGATAACGGTGCTTTGTTCCGTCCACGTTAAGGCGGATGGAACGATAGGCGAAGTACGTGTCAAAAACAGCAGCGGTATAGACGAGGTGGATGCCGAAGCCGTGCGTGTGCTCAAATCAATGCCGCAGTGGAACCCCGGAGAGGTGAAGAAATGGAAATTCGTCCAAAACGCCAAGGATGCTACCTATCAACGAATTAAAACGATGTTCAACATCTCGGTTGATTTTGATAAATAAAATTTAATCACAATGAAAAAACTCTTATTGTCACTTGTTCTGCTGTTGCCGATGTGCGTCATGGCGCAACGGATGGTCAAGGCCTGCGGCGAGGTGGATTATGTGGTACCGGAGAGCCAGTCGCAGGCAGAGGCTAAACGTATCGCTCTTGCCCGCGCTCGCACACAAGCCATCGCAGATGAGTTCGGTACCGTTGTCCACCAGACGACCACAACGGCTATGCATACTACCTCCGAAAGCAGCAACGTGGATTTCAATTCGTTCAGCGAAAACGAGGTGCGCGGTATATGGATAGAAGATACGCGCGAACCGGAGATCAGCATGTCTTACAGGGACAACCTATTGGTTATCCATGCTTCCGTATGTGGCAAGATACGGGAGTTGAAGCAGAACAAGACGGAACTGTCCATCCGGGTACTGAATGACGGCAAAACAGACGAGGGCATAGAAACAACCCATTTCCGCAACAACGACCGTATTTCGGTAGCCTTTCAATCTCCGGTAAAGGGATATGTGGCGCTTTTCATACGTGAGGAGAACACAGGTCTGGTTCATATCATGATGCCGTATGACACCGAGAACGCGGACGGCTATGCTCGTGAGGTGAAGAGCAACCGCGAATATGTATTCCTAAATTCACAAGATCCGCAGTACCCGTATTCTACACCGACTATTCTTACGACGGATAGGTCTATTGAGAACAATACATTGCTTGTTGTCTTCTCCGAACAATCGTTCCGTCTTTCTCTCACTCATAAGGGCGAGTTTGTTCCCGAGGTGGAGAACGCCAAGTTCCAGAAATGGCTCCATGGCCTCCGCGTTCATGATACTACTGCCCAAGTAGAAGAAATAGTATTAACCATAAAGAAATAAGATTTACAATGAAAAGAATCTACATCTACATTTCAATATTTTGCTTTTTTGCTTTTACGGCATGCAAGAGTTATACACCATCTATGAGTGTGCCAAAGAATCATCCTGTAGCGCAAAAAATAGGAAATGCGGAGATTATTCTTCCTTCTGCGAGTGATTACTGGAAGTCAGAAAGCAAAAAGAAAGCCATCATTTATAATTATATAAAACAAGACTTGTTATCAAACTATTGCACTTCCCATTATTCTAATTCCAATACTTACGAAGGGAAAATCTATATTACTGAGCGAACTTATGACGGAGTGTATGGAGATACTGATAAGGGGGTGGCAATGTGTCTTTTTGTTCCATTATTTACATACGGAACAATATATCCATTATCTTTGTTCGGATTGCCATGCTCGTATGGAGGCATAAAAATAGAACTTGATTTTCAAATATTCGATAAGAATGGTTTTCCTCTTAAGAAATATACATATTTTTACAAAGAAGAATCATTTGTAGGAATATATTATGGTAAAACAGGAAAAAGAAGAGCATTAGATGGAGCAAAAAATATTATGGAGCAATTTAGAAAAGATTATGAGAGAGATTTTAGTGGCGTTTTTTCACGCATAAATAATCCCTTAACGAAGAATGAGATTGCTCAAATACCTCCAGCTAACTTAAATATTGTGTTTCCAGAGACAAATACAGATTATAAAGATGAAAAGGCGAGACGGTTAAGAAGAGAATTATTTTATGTAGAAATAAATGAGAAATATGTCGGAGAATTAGCATATGGAGATTTTACTAAAATAGTATTACCACAAGGAGAATATACCATCCGTTTATATCCGAACAGCAGGTATTATAACAATAGTATTGAGTATTATGACGATTTCCAATTAGCAAAATCCGCAGATAATGGTAGTATTACTATTACGAAAATATTGTATGCAAACGATGATAAATCTGTAAGTGTTTCACGGTCAGATAAAAATTATATTTGTCAAGATGTTACGTTGTCAAGATTACAATCAGAATATCTAAAAAGAGGAAATGTCTATGATATCCGTAATTCAAATCAAACTCCACTCCATGCAAGCGATTCAAAACAAACTAATCTTGCACAACAAACCAAAGTAAAAGAAAATAGTAAAAAAGGAAATGTGCCTTCACAACAAACGATTACAAAACAGCCGATACTGAACTCGCATATATCCCGGTACGCCAAGTCGTTAGTGGATACCAATATCCCCCAAACAAAAGTAAATTCTGACAATACTTATGTCCTCATTATTTCTAATGAGCAATACGATCAACTGGACAATGTAAGTTACGCAGCACATGACGGCGAGATATTTAAAGAATATTGCCAGAAAACTTTAGGAATCCCTGACAAACAGATTTTCTTTTATCAGAACGCAACTTATGGACGTATTGTTGATGGAGTGGAGAAACTGAAATACTGCCTCAACAATTTCGAAAACTCCAAGGCTATAGTCTATTACTGCGGGCATGGCATACCCGATGAGAAGACAGGCCAGGCGTACCTCATTCCTGTGGATGGCAAAGGTACCAATATGACCACTTGCTACAGTCTCAAAAATCTCTACAAGACTTTGGCGGCTACCAAGGCGCAAAGCATTACCTATTTCATGGATGCTTGCTTTACGGGTGCCAACAAAGAAGGCTCTATGTTAGTCGCAGCCCGCGGTGTCGCCCGCGAGCCGGTGAAAGAGACATTAGCAGGCAAGACCGTCGTCTTCTCCGCCTCCAGTGGCGATGAGACGGCAATGACTTTGGAGGAGCAAGGTCACGGCTTGTTTACCTACTACCTCTTGAAGAAACTACAAGAGACGGAAGGCAATGTCACTTACGGCGAGTTGGCGGACTATATCAACAAGAATGTCAAGAAAGATGCCTTCCTCATCAACGAGAAACCCCAAACTCCAGTTGTGGCTACCTCTCCGGCAGTCCAAAACACATGGAAAACAATGAAACTAAAATAACAATATAACAAACACTCATGAAAAAACTCTTATTGTCACTATTGCTCCTGCCATTTGTAAATATTATGGATGCTCAAACTTTCTCCAGTGTTTGGAAACTAAAGCAGTCACCTGTCACAGCCGATTATTTTGTGAACCAATTAGCCCAAGAGAGTTCTATTGATAATACTGATTATTGTCCCTATACTTATCCGTATGGCCAGTTTGCCGTAATACAGCCGGGACGGCATGATGAAAGATTGGCTTTTACTACGGATGCAACGGATAATAAGGCGATGAAGCGTAAACAAATGTTCGATTTTGGAAAAGTTGCCAGAGATATCAAGTATAGAGGTGGAGAAATCATGCTACGTGGCGTTTCTACAGATTCAGCGCATATAAAGAATAAATACAGTTATCCACTTAAAACAAATACCAAGACAGAAATCCATTATGAGAATGAAGGGAAAAAGTACGTGCGTTTTTCTTCTGCGCCTGGAGATACGATTTACGCGGTGAGAGGCGGGGTAGTATGTATGTCTGGAAGTGCTTATGGCATTATTATTTATCATAAGGATTGTACGTTTGCAGTTTATCGCTGCTTTAGAGAATTATTGGTCAAACATGGTGATGCGGTCAAAGTGGGGCAACCGGTCGGAATAGCACTTAATAACTATATTTCTGTACATTTATTGTATCTGGCCGATATAGAAGAATTATTCCGCTATTCTAAAAAAGAATCTTCAGATCCATATGTCTATTTTCTCCCGAATCTTCAGATTGAAAATGGATTTTTGTTGGAAAAAAGAGATACCGCTCTGCTCGTGCCTCCGATTAGCGAAGAAATAATATTCCTTGATATGTCTAAGTCCGAAAAGAAGAAATACCTGAAAGCGCATCATGCAAAATAAAACTCATACAACCCAATCCCCAAAGGTGTAAGAGGGGAAGCAAATAAATTTAGAAACAATGAAAAAAAATCTTTTTGTAATCTTAGCAGCGCTTATCAGCTGTATTGCCGTCCATGCTCAGTATCACGTATATATGACCAACGTGGATATGAATGTCATGTATCGTGGTTATGATAACAAGTTTTCTATATCCGTTCCCGGGGTATCGAATGACAAAGTCCAAGTGAAGGCAACGGGCGCAACTGTGAAAAAGCAAAACCATCTGTGGCTCATTAATCCAAACACTGAAGTACGGAGCGTGATTGTTTCCGTCTCCGCGGAAATGAACGGGAAAATGCAATCTATAGGAAGTCAAGAATACCGTGTCAAAAACTTGCCTGTCCCAAGTGCATATTTGTCTATAAATGGCAAGGAATATGCCTCCGGCAGCAATATACCACCATCTGTTTTGACGAATCCTGCTACATCACTGGTAGTTAGCTACGGTCCGGATGCGTTACTGGATCTGCCCTTCAAAGTAACCTCTTTTGTGGCGACAATAAAAGGTATAACCTATAGTAGCGAGGGAAATAAATTCACAAAGGCACAATTGAAAGTATTAAGCAAAATGAATGTAGGGGAAAATGTTGTCATAAGCGATATTAAAGCCACGGCTCCCACCGGAGCGGTACTGCGTTTGGCTCCTGCCATTTATGTTGTCAATTAATCCGTGTGCATGGTTTATTAAAATAATAAGGCGATTATCTATGCAATACCTACAATTACTACCAATATAAACCCAATCCCCGAAGGTACAAGAGGGGAGCAAATAAAATTTAATTAATATGAAAAAAGAAACCTATCAAGGACTACTCTGCTGTATGGCGGGTATTACGGTGGCTGCGATTGTGATGGCCTTCGTGTTTCGGATGTTCCGCTTTCCGGGCGGAGAGATGTTAGCTCTTTTACATTGCCAAACATGGTTTATGGCGTGAGGCAATAGCAGCAGGAAATAGAAAAGCTGAGCTATTGCGCTTGCTGGCGAACTGGGCTATTGTCTCATTGCCGGTGATTGGCGTCGGGCTTCTCTTCCGCGGACTCCATTTTCCCAGTGGAGCAACCATACTGATGATCGGTTCCGTTACTTTTGCCTTCGTAAGTCTTGTTGCCGGATTTTTAGGCGCAAGCATGCTCAAGAAGTAATCATCCGCCATCAGGCTGTTTTTACCGCCCCGCGAACTCGTTTCGCGGGGCTTTTTGCCTAAAATCGATGCAAAAAATATATATATATGCCATTTTATGATAATTATTTTTTGGCAATTGAAATATTTTTAGTACCTTTGCATTTGAAATACTACAACCCATCACTCCTATGATTACTTTGAAAATCCTTCTGGCTTTCATGCCTGCTATCCTGTTAGCGGCATTTATTTATTGGAAAGACGCCAAGAAAGAACCGGCATCCTGGCTGGCAAAGGCGTTTGGCTTGGGGATAGCTATCTCTGTCCCGGTTGTCATTGTCGAGATATGGATGGGTAAACTTTTATTCGCAGGCGGCGAACCGACTACACTCTTCGGCGGTATCATGAAAGCTTTCTTTGAGGCAGCTTTACCGGAAGAGGCACTAAAATTACTTGCCCTATGGATATTCCTCCGTAATAACCCGTATTTTGATGAGCACTTCGACGGCATCGTATATGCTGTATATATAGGCTTGGGATTTGCGGCTTTCGAGAATATGTTTTATGTCCTCAATGCCGAGAATTGGATTACCGTGGGCATCATGCGTGCGCTGTTGTCGGTTTCCGGGCATTATGCCTATGCGGTCATCATGGGTTATTACTACTCGATGTATCATTTTGTGGACAAATCAGCCAAGAACGCCTTTTTTGCTTTATTTATCCCCTTCCTCGCGCATGGTGTCTATGACGCGGTAATAATGGGCTCTCCGTTTAGTCCTGTCTTGGAAGCAGTTGCCGTACCTGCACTTATCTATATTACATACCGAGTGCAGAGACTTGCTTATAATCGTATCAAGATACTGGTTCAAAAGGACAACATTTTATAGCAAAAAGTTTTTAGGCAAGTAGGACTTTTAATCATCTAATCATCAAAAAAAATAGACACCCGGACGGATGTCTATTTTTTGTCGGAACCGGTAAACCGGTTGGCCGGAATTACTTGAGCTCAGCGAGGTACTTGATAGTACGTACCATCTGGCTGGTGTAGCTGTTCTCGTTGTCGTACCAGCTTACAACCTGTACCTGATAGGTATCCTCGTCGATCTTGGCAACCATAGTCTGGGTAGCATCGAAGAGCGAACCGAACTTCATACCGATTACATCGCTGGAAACGATCTCATCCTCGGTGTAACCGAAGGACTCGGTCTGAGCAGCCTTCATGGCAGCGTTGATACCCTCTTTGGTGATGTCTTTGCCCTTAACGACAGCTACCAGGATGGTGGTAGAACCGGTCGGAGTCGGAACGCGCTGTGCGGAACCGATCAGCTTGCCGTTCAGCTCAGGGATTACCAGACCGATAGCCTTAGCAGCACCGGTGCTGTTCGGAACGATGTTCTGCGCACCTGCACGGCTACGACGGAGGTCACCCTTACGCTGCGGACCGTCGAGAATCATCTGGTCGCCGGTGTATGCGTGGATGGTGCTCATAATACCGCTCTGGATCGGAGCGTATTTGTGAAGAGCTGCTGCCATCGGAGCCAAGCAGTTGGTCGTACAAGAAGCTGCGGAGATAACCTTATCTGCCGGAGTCAGGGTCTTGTGGTTCACATTGTAAACGATGGTCGGAAGGTCGTTTCCTGCAGGAGCAGAGATAACTACTTTTTTAGCACCGGCCTCGATGTGTGCAGAAGCTTTAGCTTTGCTGGTATAGAAACCGGTACACTCGAGAACTACGTCGATGCCTAACTCGCCCCAAGGCAGCTCAGCTGCGTTCGGCTTAGCGTAGATAGTGATCTCCTTGCCGTCAACAGTGATCGAACCCGGAGTAACAACGGTCTTGCCGTCCTCAGCGAGAACAGCATCTTTGTAACTTACAGTGTGCTTGCCCTCACCGAACTTACCTGCGAAACCACCCTGAGCGGTATCGTATTTCAGAAGGTGTGCCAACATTTTCGGGCTGGTCAGGTCGTTGATTGCAACTACCTCGTAACCCTCTGCCTCGAACATCTGACGGAATGCCAGACGACCAATACGGCCAAAGCCGTTAATAGCTACTTTTGTCATAATAGAATGAATTTAATTTGTTTGATATAGTTTGATGTTGTTTATACTACAGTCGGTGTTTTTCACCTTTGCGGCTGCAAAGGTACTAAATTATTTTGATATATAAAAATAATTCGTGTAAAAAAATGACTTTTGCTATCTGTTATTGCCAAAAAACTCTTTTATGCCTGTTTGCGACCGAAGTCAGCCGGTATTTCTCCCCAGTTTCTGGTGTCCCATTTGTATATCGGCGTGCTCCATGTGTTGTCATGTAACCACATCTCCGCTTTGCGTACCATGAGGAAGAGGTCCTGGTTGGAGGCGTTCCACTCCATTTTGGTCTTGCATCGTTTCTGGCGCACCCATGCGAGGGCGGTGACGCTGTCCGTATATATCACCCAGTTCAGATTGTATTTCTTGATATACGCCAACCCTAACACCAGCGCCAGAAACTCGCCGATGTTATTGGTGCCCTGAACGAACGGACCGCGGTGGAAGACTTCCGTTCCGGTGTCGGCTATCACGCCGCGGAACTCCATCACGCCCGGGTTACCGCTGCAAGCGGCATCTACCGCCAGGGCCGGTAATATGGGGGAGGTGGTTAACATCTGCTTGGGAACTCGCCGTATTCCTCAAACGTGTAGTTGAGGAAATCGTTCATCGGTTTGGCTGTCTTGGCGATGTCTATGATATGGTCGAGGAAACCGGGCGAACAGACCTCTTCATCTGTGAGCATGACGCTGACCGTGTAGGTCTTGTGTTTGAGCCATTCAGGGTGCTTGAAATCCGGGTCGAAACCTGCAGGTACTTTCTTCAGTTGCCCCCAATACGGGTCAAAATCCTGTGCGAAATACTTCTTCCATTGTTTTGTGCCCATGATCTGCTCTACTTCTTCATAGTTCGCCTCTATCTCGGTGCGGAGCGCCTGGAGCAGTTCTTTTCCCGGATCCCAGATGCCGGCAGCGAACATACACTGGCCTGGCTGGAGATGGACATAGTATCCTCCGCGCATGGATTTCTTGCCCCATGTCTTCGGCTGGCCGGGTACGCCGGTGGCGGGAAAGACGCCGAACCACTCTTTGTACGGCCTTTTGTCCGCCGAGAAACGGATGTCACGGTTGATACGCCATATACAGTCCTTGGGCTGAAGACCCTCCAAGGTCGGGTCAATCTTTGTTAGACGGGAGATATATTCCGTAGAAAAAGCTACAAACCTGTCCCGGCATACCTGATACCGGGCTCTGTTGGCGTCAAACCACTCTTTGTTGTTATGGACAGCTAACTCTGCCAGAAAATCCAATATCTCTTTCATTGTCTTGTGTGTAGTCCCTTTGGGAATCGAACCCAAATCTGAGCTTTAGGAGAGCCCTGTTCTATCCATTGAACTAAGAGACCTGAATAATTTAACAATTTAGCGCGTGGATACATCTTCTCAATCCGTCCATCCAGTGGGGAATCTCTACGCCGAAGGTCTGTTTGAACTTCGATTTGTCGAGTACGCTGTAGTGAGGGCGGGGAGTCTTGTATTGATATTCTTCCGATGAAATCGGGGAAACATGGCATTGGGTGATACCTGCCAACTCATGGATAGCGATGGTGAAATCATACCATGAACAGACCCCTTCGTTGGTGAAATGATAGATACCCGGATGCCAGGAAGGGTTCTCTATCACGGTGAAGATGGCTTTTGCCAGGTCCGCCGCATAAGTAGGCGTACCGATCTGGTCGAAGACGACACCCAGTCTGTCCCTTTCGTTCCCGAGACGGATCATCGTCTTGACGAAGTTGTTGCCGAATGACGAATAGAGCCATGCGGTACGCAGGATGACGGCTTCCGGACAGGACGCCAGCAGGATTTTCTCCCCCTCGTATTTGGTGCGTCCATATACCGTGCGCGGCGCTACCGGGTCGCTCTCGCGGCATGGTATATGCTCATCGCCGGAGAAAACGTAGTCGGTAGAGACATGGATGACATGTATGCCTTGGTTGCCCAATACTCCCAGCGCTTCGGCGTTGATCTTCAATGCTGTAGCCTCGTCTTCCTCCGCCTTGTCCACATTGGTATAGGCAGCGCAGTTGACTATGAGGTCAATCCTGTTCCGCTCTACGAAATCCGAGACCGCCGTCTTGTCGGTGATGTCCAGCTTCTGTACCCCCTCGCTCTCCACGATATCCGTGAAGAAATAACTATGCTTGGTATGGCTTTGGCTTGCCATACGCATCTCGTTGCCCAACTGGCCGTTACTGCCTGTGATTAAGATATTCATAAAATCTCAAATGTCAAATCTCAAATGGAGAGACAAAGTCTTTCAACAACGGGTGTTTCTTGTCTTTGTCGCTGATGATACGCAGCTCAGCGGGCACCTGCCAGTCTATCGCCAGCTCCGGATCGCTCAGCAGCAGTCCTCCGTCCGTCTCCGGGTGGTAGAGGTTATCGCATTTGTAGGCGAAGATAGCCTGGTTGCTCAAGACCGAGAAACCGTGTGCAAAACCGCGCGGGATGAAAAACTGCCGTTTGTTCTCCTCGCTCAGTTCCACGCTGTACCATTGCCCGAAGGTAGGGCTGCCTTTGCGCAGATCGACAGCAACGTCCAGCACTTTGCCTACCGTGCAGCAGACCAACTTGGCCTGGGTGTAAGGCGGGCGCTGGAAGTGCAGTCCGCGTACTACGCCGTACGACGAGCAGGACTGGTTGTCCTGTACAAAATCGGCATCAATACCTGCCTCGCGGTAACGCTGCTCGTTGTACGTCTCTACAAAGTACCCGCGTGCGTCCCGAAAAACCAGCGGCTCAATAACCAGAAGTCCCTCAATCGGAGTTTTGATGATGTTCATAAATTATGTATCATTTTCAAAAGAGGGTGCAAAGGTACTACTTTTTTTTGAAATATGCAAGAGAAAAGTCAAAAAGTACATTTTTTTATCTCATCACAGGTGAAGCCGCGCTGCAGGAGGAAACGGAGACGCTTCTCCTCGGGATCGGATTGGCGGGAACGGATGAGGGAGCGGAGATTGCGGAAATAGACATTCTCGTCGATTGCGCCGAGTGCCTCCCTGACGGAGCAGGAGGGTAGCTGAAGAGCTTGCAGTCCGGCGCGGATCTTGAGCCGTCCCCAGGAATGGTATTCGACCTTGTCGTGTACATACGCACGGCAATAACGGTCGTCGTCCAGAAAACCGTTTGCATACAGATTTTCCTCGATGAAACCGGATAAATCTGCGGGTGCGCCCCATTCGTATAACTTCCTCCGGACGTCTGCTGCGCAATGTTCCGCGCGGGCGCAGTAGCGCTCTGCCTTACTGAGCCATTCGGCCTTCGATAATTCGGTCTTTTCCATAGATATCTTTTGTGATTCGGATGCCGGTATAGCCTAAGTCCGCCATCATGGCGGCAACTTCGGCGGCGTAGGATTCGTTGATTTCGAAAAAGAGGGTGACCGGTGGCCGGTTACTGAAGAGAGAGGCGATGCGGCGGTAGAAAAGCAACGGATCGGAGTCGGGGACAAAGAGAGCGGTGGATGGCTCGTAGTCCAGCACGTTCGGGCGCATGTCTTTCTTCTCACTCTCGCAGATATAGGGAGGGTTGGAAACGATTAAGTTGAAAGTTGAAAGTTGAGAATTGAAAGTTTTGTCGATTTCATCGGAGAAAATATCGGCTACCCAGAAGTTTACATCCGCATGGTTCCGGAGGGCGTTTTCCCGCGCAACGGCGATGGCTTCGGGGGAGATGTCAATACCGGTGACGTGCCAGTCGGGGTGGGCTTTCTTGAGCGCAATGCCGATGCAACCGGAGCCGGTACCGATATCCAGCACCCGGATGGGGGCATTGGAGATTTGAGATTTCTTATCTCGGCAAGGCCTCGAACGATCGGCTGAAGCCGTATGGAGATTTGAGATTTGTTCTACCAACTCGGCGGTTTCGGGGCGGGGAATGAGGGTAGCGGGAGTGACTTTGAGGTCCAGTCCATACCACAAGGTATGACCGAAAATGTACTGAATTGGCTCGAAACGCAATAATCTCTCGATTATTTCTTGCGTATGTGCAAAATTTTTTGTATCTTTGCAGCCGAATTGCAATTCCGTGCGTGAGAGGCCGGTCACCTCTTCGGCAATCCACCATGCCAGAGCATCGGCTTCATCGGCAGGATAAGCGGAAGCCAATTGGGATTTGATAGTTGATATTTGATATTTGATATCTGACATTCGGGATTTTTATTTCCGGTGCAAAGGTACAACTTTTTTTTGACATACGCAAGAAAATAATGAATTACGAGAAATATATAGCGCGTTGTATCGAACTTGCCCGCCGCGGCGAGTATTACGTGGCGCCGAATCCAATGGTGGGTGCGGTGCTGGTACATGAGCAAAAGGACGGTGTACAAGATACAAAGGAAACCGTTGTGGCGGAGGGGTGGCACGAGCGGTACGGCGAAGGGCATGCGGAAGTCAATTGTTTCCGTGCTGCCGAAAAGAATGTACGATATACCAAGGATTTTTACAAGGATTGTACGTTGTTTGTCTCTCTGGAGCCGTGCAGCCATTACGGCAAGACGCCCCCGTGCGCAAAACTGATTATAGAAAAAGGAGTGAGCCGCGTGGTGGTAGGCATGTCTGACCCTAATCCCTTAGTGGCGGGCAAGGGGGTGCAGATGTTGCGCGATGCCGGTATCGAAGTGGTGGTAGGCGTGCTGGAGAAAGAATGCCGTGAGCTGAACAAGCGTTTTCTCTGTCTCTATGAGAAGAAACGGCCGTACGTCATTCTGAAGTGGGCGCAGACGGGAGACGGATTTGTTGATGTACGAAGGGACAATGTACAACGTACAAAGGGAGAGCACCTGCAAGGCGCCCTGGCTATTTCTACACCTGCTACCAAAGCACTGGTACACAAAATGCGGGCTGAGAACATGGCTATCATGGTAGGCACGCGGACGGTGCTGCTGGACAACCCGCGCCTGTTGAACACCCATTGGGAGGGGCGGAACCCTGTGCGGGTGACGATGGACAGACACGGCGTGATCCCTGCCGATGCGCGGATTTTTTCCGATGAAACCGAGACAATCGTCTATCGGGAGCGTACGGACTGGCCGTATATCCTGGAGGACCTGGCAAAACGGAAGATCCATTCGGTCTTGGTGGAAGGCGGAACGACCCTGCTGAACCATATCCTGACGACAGGCATCTGGGATGAAATCCATGTAGAGGTGGCGCCGGAGTTGGAAATAAGCGAAGGCGTAGCCGCGCCCCAAATATGTCTGCCGGCGGAGTATGAGAGCGTGGACGGACACCGGTTGTACACCCTTTATCACAGATAAAAACAGAAAAACGAATAATACAGGTATGAGAGAGTTGAAATGTCCGCATTGCGGCAATGTGTTCACCGTGGACGAGAACGACTACGCGGCGTTGTTGGGCCAGGTGAAGAACGCCGAGTTCGAGCGTGAGTTGTCCCGCCGTGTGCATGAACTGGAGCAGAACCTCCAGGTCCGCGAGCAGTCGCAGCGTCAGGCCGAGGCTGCACGTCAGCAGGCGGCGCAGGCGCAGATGCAGTTGCAGCTGCAGGCTCTCCAGGCACAGGTGCAGCAAGCGGAGCAGCAGAAAGAGTTAGCCGTAGCCCAGGTACGCCAGAAAGCCATGGAGGCGTATTCGAAGAAAGAACAGGAGCTGGCTTCCGTGCGCAGTCAAATGGACTCGCAGCTCAAGGCGGCGCAAGAGCAGATAGCGTATTACAAAGACCTCAAGGCACGTATGTCCACCAAGATGGTAGGCGAGACGCTGGAGATACATTGCTCCACGCTTTTTAACCAGTACCTGAGGCCGCTGATGCCGTACGCCTATTTCGAGAAAGACAACGAGGTGGTGGAAGGGACGAAAGGCGATTTCGTGTTCCGCGACAAGAGCGACGACGGAGTGGAGTATATCTCCGTCATGTTTGAGATGAAAAACGAGAACGAGGAGACGGCAACGAAGCATAAGAACGAAGATTTCTTTGCCAAACTGGACTCCGACCGCCGCAAGAAAGGATGCGAGTATGCGGTACTGGTATCCATGCTGGAGCCGGATAGCGAACTTTACAACGGCGGTATTGTGGATGTGAGTTACCGGTACGAGAAGATGTATGTCATCCGTCCCCAGTTCTTCGTGCCGCTGATTACAATCCTCTGCCAGACGAGCCGCAAGAGTCTGGAGACACGCCGCGAGTTGGCGATGGTGAAGGCGCAGCAGGTGGATGTGACGCATTTCGAGGAGAAACTGGCTGTCTTCAAAGAGGGCTTCTCCCGTAACGTACGTCTGGCCAATGACCGGTTCCGGGATGCCATAGAAGAGATAGACAAGACCATCAACCACCTGACGAAAGTACGCGAGAACCTCGTCAAATCCGGCGACAATCTGGATGCGGCAGACAAGAAACTGCAGGAAGTGACCATCAAAAGGCTCACTTACGGCAACCCGACGATGAAGGCGAAATTCGACGAGGCGGCGCTTCATAAAGACGAATAACAAAACAATAACAGTATGCGTAAGATATTTTTTATGTCCCTCTTCATTCTGCTGACGGCGGTTCCGGTAGCGGCGGAGGACGTAGTGTATATCACTACCGACCAGTTCCGCGAGCGGATCTTCGATTATATGAAGGAGAAGGAGTGGGTTTACAAGGGTGATAAACCCTGTGTGATTGATTTCTATACCACGTGGTGCGGACCTTGCAAGAGGCTTGCGCCGATCATGGAGGAGATGAGTCAGAAATACTGCGACCGGGTAGTGTTCTACAAAGCCGATACGGAGCGCGAGCGCGAATTGGCGTACGTATTCGGTATCAGCTCCATCCCGCAGGTATTGTATATACCTGTAGAGGGCAAGCCGATGCTGCTCAAAGGACTCTATCCCAAGGAGGAGATTGTGAAAATCATTGATGAGTTTTTGTTGAAAAGTGAAAAATAGAGATGCAAGTAGAGTTAGTTTTATTGGTTTTATCGCTGTTGTTTTTTGTCAGCATTTTTGCAGATAAGATAGGGTACAAGTACGGTGTCCCGGCTCTGCTGCTGTTTTTGGTAGTAGGTATGCTTTTCGGTTCCCATGGTCTTGGGGCTGTGTGGGGCGGTGACGGCATGGAGATAGAGATCGGTTCCGCCCAGGCTATCAGTACCCTGGCGATGTGTATCATCCTTTTCACCGGCGGTATGGAGACGAAGCTGAGCGACATCAAATCGGTGCTGGCACCGGGTGTGACCCTGGCTACGATAGGCGTGCTTATTACGTGCGTCATTACAGGTGTGATTATCTATTACATCTTTGGTCTGCTGAGTGCTATCACGTCTATCTCCATCTGGATGGCGTTGCTGATGGCGGCTACGATGAGCAGTACGGACAGCGCAAGCGTATTCTCTATCCTGCGTACGAACGGAATAGGGCTGAAACATAACCTGAGACCTCTGCTGGAACTGGAGTCCGGCGCCAACGACCCGATGGCATATGTGCTGACGACGACCTTGATCAGCATTGTAGTGGGTTTGAATAAAGCCGCTACGGGCGGTGCGGAGGTGGCGGCACTGCCGATAGTCCAGACGATTGTCGTGCAGCTGGTGATGGGCGCGGTATTGGGTATGGCGTTCGGTAACGGGCTGGTGATGCTGATGCGGCGCGTCAAACTGGGCAACGAAGCCCTCTATCCGATTATGGTCCTGACAGCATGTATCTTCATCTTCTCGGTGACCTATTACCTGCAAGGAAACACCTATCTGGCAGTGTATGTGGGCGGTCTGATTATCGGCAACAGTAAGTTTGCCCGCAAACGCCAGACGAAATCGTTCTTCAACGGTCTGACATGGCTCAGCCAGCTGGTAATGTTCCTGATGCTGGGTCTGATGGTGCGGCCGGCTGATTTTCTGGATTACCATGTGTGGCTGCCGTGTCTGATAATCAGTATCGTGATGGTGCTTATATCACGTCCTATGGCTGTATATCTGTGTATGCTGCCTTTCCGCCAGTACCAGCAGCGGGACAAACTGATGCTGAGCTGGGTGGGCCTGAAAGGCGCAGTGCCGATTATCTTTGCCATCATGTGCAAAGCCAGCGGCGTGCCGGCAGCAGACATGATTTTCAATATCGTGTTCCTCTGTACCATCGTGTCCCTGTTGGTCCAAGGCACCACGCTGACTTATGTAGCTACCAAACTGGATCTGGCTACCCGGCCTCAGGAGGCTCGTTCGCTGGAGTATTTCGATATCGACCTGCCGGACGAGATCCAATCGTCCGCGCGTGAGATAGAGGTGTCCGAAGGGATGCTGGAGAAAGGCAGCACCCTGCGTAACATCCAGCTTCCTCCCCATACGCTGGTAGTGATGGTGCGTCGGGACGAAGATTTCTTCGTGCCTACAGGGGTGAGCGAGTTGCAGAAAGGCGACCAGCTCCTTGTTATCAGCGACCAGGACGCGGAGGCCAGCTACAAGCAGATGACCGATGCTGCGGAGGAAGAGGCGCAGTGGCGTGCAGACATGCGCGAGAAAGTCAAGGCACACTGGAATAAAGCTACGGCATGGATGCATAAAAAGTGATTTGATATTTGACATTTGATATTTGGAATGAAAAAGACGATTTTCCTGACCGGTGCTACGGGAACGATGGGGTACGCCGGCATGACAGAGATACTGAAATACCCCGAGCGTTACGAGTTGCGGATCCTGGCCAGGCCGAGTAAGAAAAACAAAGAGCTGCTGGCTCCGCTGACAGCCCGGTACGCGGCACTGACCGTTTTATGGGGCGATCTGACCTCTTACGGGGATGTGTTGAAAGGCGTTACGGGAGCCGACATCGTGCTGCACGTAGGCGGGATGGTGTCGCCTCAGGCGGACTACCGGCCTAAGGCTACGCTGCGAACCAATATATCCGCCGCAGAAAACATCACCAAAGCTGTCTTGTTGCAGCCCGAAGAGCGACAACCGAAAGTGGTGTATATCGGTTCGGTAGCCCAGATGGGAGACCGCCGCGAGCCGTTGCATTGGGGGCGTGCGGGCGATCCCATATGTGTGTCGGCATACGACCATTACGGTCTGACCAAAGCTGCGGCGGAGCGCATCATCACCGACTCGGGTATCAAGAACTGGGTGTCGCTGCGCCAGTCGGGCATTCTCTATCCGGCAATCCTGAAGAACTATGATCCGATCATGTTCCATGTACCTGTCCGCGGCGTGCTGGAGTGGGCTACGGTAGAGGACAGCGGCCGGCTGTTGGAACATGTCTGCCGCGACGAGGTGCCGGAGGAGTTCTGGCGGAACTACTATAACATCGGTTCCGGCGAAGAGTACCGGTTGTCCAACTATGAGTTCGAATGTCTGCTGCTGGATGCTATCGGTTGTCCGCGGCCGGAGAAGATATTCAACGCCAACTGGTTCACCACCCGCAATTTCCACGGGATGTGGTATATCGACGGGGATAAGCTGGAGAACTATCTCCATTTCCGCGCGAACGTGCCGGTGAAGGAGTATTTCGCCCAAATGGCGCAAGCTGAGTCACTGCCATTGGGCATCAAGTTCGCCGCCAAGACCCATATCGCCAAGCTCTTCCCGCACTGCGTGAAGGCCGCCATGTGGTTTATGGCGAATAGCAAGGAGCACGGCACGCAATGGTGGATCAAGCAATGTACAAAGGGACAAAGTACAAAGGACAAAGAGCGTGCGCTCAAGCGTGTAAGCGCTTATTATGGCTCTATAGAAGCATACAAGGCTATTCCTGACTGGGAACATATGGACCTGAGCCATCCGAGCCGTCAGGCTGTGCTGATGGACCATGGCTATGACGAGACCAAAGACATAGACACTCTCACGGATGCGGAGTTGCAGCAGGCTGCGGCTTTCCGCGGCGGCAGGTATCTGGGCGGTGACATGTGGGAGGACGCCGAGGGACGTACGTTCAAGGCCTCGCGCAGACTGGTGCTGTTAGGCGGACACTGGAGCCCTTATGACATGCCTTATCCGTATGAGGGGCAGAAAGAACCCGCGCGTCCGTGGCATTGGGACAGGGTGGCAAAGCAGAACCCTTTCTTTGCGCAGCTATGGGCACCGCTGCATGAGGCGGATGAGGATAATATCTACGGAGCAGAAATCTTTAACGGATGGGAGAAATAAATGTATTTTGACGAATTAGCATTATCAGACGAAGTATTAGACGCACTGTGGGACATGCATTTTGACGAGTGTACCCCGGTGCAGGAGCAGACGATACCTGTTATTCTGGACCGCCGGGATGTTATCTCGTGTGCGCAAACGGGAACGGGCAAGACAGCGGCATATATCCTGCCGCTGCTGACCAATCTGGCGTATGACGGTCACGACCCCGACAAGCTGAACGCTATCATCATGGCGCCTACGCGTGAGCTGGCGCAACAGATAGACCAGCAGATGGAGGGATTCGGGTTCTATGTGCCGTTCTCCTCCGTAGCTATCTACGGCGGCAAGGACAACGGCGCATGGGGCAACCAGGTAAGCGGCTTGCAGAAAGGAGCCGATATAGTCATTGCCACCCCCGGCCGGCTGCTGGCGCAGATGAATATCTACAATGTGGATTTCTCCGGCGTGAAATATTTCATTCTGGACGAAGCGGACAGAATGCTCGATATGGGTTTCTATGACGATATCATGACTATCGTGCGCAAGCTGCCTAAGGACCGGCAGACGATTATGTTCTCCGCTACGATGCCTCCTAAGATCCGCCAGATGGCGAAGGCTATCATGAATAACCCGGCGGAGGTACAGATAGCTGTCTCCCGTCCGCCGGAGACGATCCGGCAGATGAGCGCGCGCCTCTTCGAGACACAGAAACCGGGTTTCGTGCAACTGGCACTGCAAGGACGGCATCTCAAGAAAGTGATTGTCTTTGCCGGCAAGAAACAGAAAGTGAAAGAGCTCACGCGCACGCTGCGTACCTTAAAGATAGACGCGCGCGCAATGCACTCCGACCTGGAGCAGAACGAACGCGACCAGGTGATGCTGGATTTCAGAAACGGGAAGGTGGATGTGCTGGTAGCTACCGATGTTGTCTCCCGCGGCATCGATGTGACGGATGTGCCGCTGGTGATCAACTACGATGTACCGCACGACCCGGAGGATTACGTCCATCGTATCGGCCGTACGGCACGCGCGGAGAACAGCGGCGAGGCAATCACCCTCGTCTCCCCCGAAGATGCACGGTACTGGCAACGGATAGAGCGGTTCCTGAAAAAACCGATTGAACTTCTGCCTCTGCCTGAGGCATTGGGAGAGGGGCCTGATGAGAAATGCTATTCATCCCGTCCCGCCCGTCCGGATAACCGCAGACGACCGTTCCGCAACAGCAAAAAGAAAAAGAATACGAACCAACATAAATCATAAATCATGTCTAATCCATTTTCTCTTGAAGGCAAGAATGCCTGGGTAACCGGCGCTTGCTACGGCATCGGTTTTGCTATCGCGAAAGCTTTTGCGCAAGCCGGTGCAAGTAATATCATCTATAACGCCCGCAGTCAGGAGGCGATTGACAAAGCGCAGGAAGCCTACCGCGCGGAGGGTATCATGAACGCACACGGCTATGTGTGCGACGTGACGGACGAGAACGCCGTGAAAGCGCTGGTGGAGCAGATTCACGCAGAGATAGGCGCTATCCATATCCTGGTCAACAACGCCGGCATCATCAAGCGCATCCCGATGCACGAGATGAAACGCGAGGAGTTCCAGCAGGTGATAGACATCGACCTGGTAGCTCCGTATATCGTTTCCGCAGCCGTGTTGCCGGAGATGATGGAGCGCCGCGAAGGCAAGATCATCAATATCTGCTCCATGATGAGCGAACTGGGCCGCGAGACGGTCTCCGCGTATGCCGCTGCCAAGGGAGGACTGAAGATGCTGACGCGCAATATCTGCTCTGAGTATGGCGAGTACAATATCCAGTGCAACGGTCTGGGACCGGGTTATATCGCTACACCGCAGACAGCCCCGTTACGCGAACCGCAGCCGGACGGCAGCAAGCATCCGTTCGATGCGTTCATATGCGCCAAGACGCCTGCCGGACGATGGCTGGAGCCGGATGAGTTAGGCGCTCCGGCGGTGTTCCTGGCCAGCCATGCGAGCGATGCCGTCAACGGACAGATTCTCTATGTGGACGGAGGTATATTGGCATATATTGGTAAACAGCCCAAATAATTTTGATTTTTTCAGAGGCAAAACAATGAAAAAGATATTCTTTTTTGCTATTTTGGCATTATGTCTGGCTTCGTGCCGGCAGGAGACCGTGCAGCCGAAAGTCTATGGCCGGTATGTACCGGAGCGGAAGGATGATTTCGCGTGGGAGAACGAGTACGCCGCTTTCCGTATGTACGGTCCGGCGCTGAAAGCCGAGAACCCGAGTAACGGTGTGGATCTATGGCTCAAGAACAGTCCGGCACTGGCTGTAGATACGATGTACGGCCGCGAGCTGAAGGACAACCGTCCCTATCATATCAATTATGACGGCAACCTGGATTGCTACAAGGTAGGCCATACGGCGGGTTGCGGAGGTGTAGTTGCGGTTGCGGATGAGCAGGTATGGGTAGGCGGACCGTACGACCGGTATGAGATCCTTGAGCAGACGCCGGAGCGGTTCTCTTTCCGGCTGGAGTATGACAGTCTGCTTGTCGGCGCGGAACTCTACCGCGAGACGATTGTCATCACCGCCGAGGCGGGGAAAGTCCTCAATCAGGCGCAGGTTATCCTTACCCCTTGCCAACCTCTGGCGCAAGAGCAGACGCTTCTGTTAGGCGGAGGTATCTACCTGCATGACACCCTGGATGCCTGCCGGATTGATTCCGCGCAGGGTCTCATCGCATATGCCGAGGACGCGCTGAGCGACCGTACAGCGGCGCAGATGAATTACGACTATAACGGCTCTACCTCCCAGGGCAGAAGTTATATCGCCGTGCTGACCCCCGGCGCCACCCGTCAGGAGGTGATGAACGGCACGCTCGTATCCGTCCGTCCCTATACTCCGGGCGACACTCTCACCTATTATTTCGGCGCCTGCTGGAGCGAGTGGAGAGACGGCGGGAAAGCATTCCCGACCGACGAAGACTGGTTTGATATCAAAAACTGGAAATAATCAGAGTTTGCGGATGCGCCACTCGTTGGGATAGAGGTTGTTGAGACGGTTGCCTACATTCTTGGCGAAGCCGAGAGGTACGCCTTCATAGGTCAGCAGCACGAGTCCCAATGGTATTCCGGCGAGTACCAGCGCCTCCGTACGCAAGTAACTCAGCGCCTGCTCCAAGTTGAGCGGCACATTGGGGAAGGCCTCCTTGCGGAGGTCTTTCGCCATACTCAGGCTATGCTGTGGCGCGATGCCGCGTCCGCGTTCTTCTCCCAGGCCGAAGCCCGTAGAGATACTGGTCAACTGGGTGGCAAGCCAGTCAACGATCTCTTTGTATTTGAGCGGATAGGCGGTAGCGAACCGGTCGGAATAGCGGATAGCCCAGTCGTCGGGGTGCTGCAGCCAGCTGCGCATCACCGGCATATACTCCGGATGGGGCATAGGCGCCTCTTTCTTCGGCGCTTTGATACGCGCCTGGTCAAGCGGCTCATCGTCATATTTGCGCAAGGCGCAGAGGTAGAAGCCTTCACCTTTGGTTTTATGCGGGTAGAAATGATAGCCTACTCGTCCCTCCGTGATACCCCAGGAGGGGTCGTGTTCGATAGGCAGGATGTCTGCCCCCAGCGTTTCTGCCAGCCATTCCACGTTCTTCTCGTTCTCCTCCTCGTTGAAGGTGCAGGTGGAGTAGATCATGACGCCGCCGGGTTTGAGTGCATCCCATACATCCATGAGGATAGACCGTTGGCGCTCGGCGCAGAGTTTGACCGCCTTGAGACTCCATTCTTCGCGGGCCTGCGCATCTTTCCGGAACATCCCCTCGCCGGAGCAGGGGGCGTCCACCAGGATACAGTCGAACAGATGCTTGCAACGCTCGCCGTACTCCGCTGCGGTGTTATGCGTGACGACGGTATTGCCGTTGCCCCATTTCTGGATATTCTCGGAGAGGATGAATACGCGCTGCCGCACCACCTCGTTGCTCAGCAAGAGACCGTCTCCGCCGAGATACTCGCTGATGAGCGTGCTCTTGCCGCCCGGGGCGGCACAGAGGTCAAGCACGATAGAGGAGGGGTCCACATACTGCTCCAGCGCCTGCTGGATAAACATCGAGCTGGCTTCCTGGACATAATAGCAACCGGCGTGGAAGAGCGGATCCAGCGTGAACTGCGGCCGCTCGCTCAAATAATAGCCGTCCAGATGCCAAGGCACCTCCTCCGGCTCACCGGGGAAAGTAAGCACATCCAGCTTGCTATTCAGCCGGACAGAAGTCACGGGCTCCGTCTCCAGCGCCCGTATCAGCAGTTCGGCTTCATTGCCCATCTGCTGGTGCATACTCTCTATGAAATCCACCGGTAACATAAATCGACTGCAAAGTTAGTGAAAAAATTCCTATTATACAAATAATTACGATTATTTTTCATAAAATTTTGCGTATGTGCGAAAAAAAACGTACCTTTGTAAGCTTTTTTTATCGCATTTATGAATTTCTTGGATCAATTGAATAGTGTCCAGCGGGAGGCGGTGACCTGTACCGAGGGTCCTTCGCTCATCGTAGCGGGAGCCGGTTCGGGTAAGACAAGGGTGTTGACCTATCGTATCGCATATCTGCTGCAGCAGGGAGTACCGGCGGGGAATATCCTGGCGCTGACCTTTACCAATAAGGCGGCGCGGGAGATGAAAGACCGTATCGGGCGGCTGGTAGAGGCGTCCGACGCACGGTATCTGTGGATGGGTACTTTCCACAGCATCTGCGCGAAGCTGCTCAGGCGCGATGCCGACAAGCTGGGTTTCACCCGTGACTTCACGATCTATGACACGGCGGATAGCAAATCGCTGCTCAAGGCTATCTGCAAGGAGCGCGGGCTGGACGAGAAAGTCTATAAACCCGCGTCGGTGCTGGGGCGTATCTCCATGGCGAAGAACAACCTGATTTTCCCCATGCAGTACGGTCAGAACCGCGACCTGTTGCAAGCCGACCGCGAGGCGAGGATGTACGAGACAGCGGTGGTCTATGAGCTCTATCAGGCACGGCTGAAGGCCGCCAACGCCATGGATTTTGACGACCTGCTGCTGAATATGTTAGTGTTGATTGACCAACATGCGGAGGTGCGCGAGCAGTTGCAGCAGATGTTCCGTTACGTACTCGTGGATGAGTATCAGGACACCAACTACGTGCAGTACTGCCTCGTGAGCCGTCTGGCGGAACCGCAACAGAATATCTGCGTGGTGGGCGACGACGCCCAGTCTATCTATTCCTTCCGCGGAGCGGATATACGGAATATCCTCAATTTCCAACGCCAATACCCTGACGCCCGGCTCTTCAAGCTGGAGCGCAACTACCGCTCTACGCAGAATATCGTCAATGCCGCTAACTCGCTTATCCATAAGAACACCCATCAGATCGAGAAGACCGTCTATTCGGAGAAAGAGGCGGGCAAACCCCTCAGTCTCTATGCCTATATGGACGACCGCGCGGAGGCGAGCGGCGTAGCGGAGATGATAGCCCATGCGCACCGCACAGCCGGCTATGACGATATAGCCGTGCTCTACCGCACCAACGCCCAGAGCCGCGCTTTCGAGGGCGAGCTCCGCAAACGGAATATCCCCTACCGAATCTATGGCGGCACCTCATTCTACCAGCGCAAGGAGATCAAAGACGCCTTGGGTTATTTCCGCCTGGCGGTCAATCCGCGCGATAACGAGGCGCTGCTGCGTATCGTGGGTTTTCCGGGACGCGGCATAGGCGAGACGACGATGAAGAAAGTAGCGGCAAACGCGATAGAGAACCATCTGCCGTACCTTGAGGTGATGGCTTCGCCGGAAGCTACGGCGCCGGATGTGTCGGCAGCTACGGGTAAGAGACTGCGTGCTTTCGCCGACCTCATGGCGCAGTTGCATCAGTTGAGTGAGGAGACGGATGCTTACACTTTTGCTGACCAGACACTCCGCGTGACGGGTGTGTTGACGGCCCTGGCGATGGATACCACCGCCGAGGGGATCGACCGTGCGCAGAACGTCCAGGAGCTCCTCAACGCCATCCGTGAGTTCGTGGCGCAGCGGCAGGAAGAAGGCATTGATTTTACGCCTATCACGGATTTCTTGAGCGAGGTGAGTCTGCAGACCGACCAGGACGAGAACCTCGCGGACACCACGGAGCGTGTGACGCTTATGACCGTCCATGCCGCCAAGGGTCTGGAGTTTCCTGTTGTCTTTATCGCCGGTATGGAGGAGAACCTCTTCCCCTCGCAGTTTTGCGTCAACCCCGGCGAGATAGAGGAGGAGCGGCGTTTGCTCTACGTAGCGATCACCCGGGCGATGGAGCGGTGCGTGCTGAGCTATGCCCGCCAACGTTTCCGTAACGGACAGATGGCGTTCAACTCCCCCAGCCGCTTCCTCAATGATATCGACCGCCGTTTTATGGAGCTGGCTAATCGGAGCACTCCGAGTATTCCGAGTTCTCCGAGATTTCCGAGTATTCCGAGTATTCAGAGGTCTCCGATTACTCCGAGTACTCCGACTCTCACCAAGGTCACCCCCTCTGAGAGGGGGGCGGGGGGTGTCCCCTCCCCGTACTCTCCCGGCGACCGGGTATCCCACCGCGTCTTTGGAGAAGGAACGGTGCAGCGTGTCTATCGCGACGAGGTGACGGAGAACGACAAGATAGAGATTCTCTTTGACAAGCAGGGCACGAAGACTCTCCTGCTTACCCACGCCCGTCTGGACAGAATCTGACAAGCCGGGCCTCCGGCTGGTATGCCGGGCTAACGGTAAATCAGAAACCCTGCCGCACCGGCAAGGACAATCAGCAGAATAGGGTGACTGAGAAATTCGGTCACCTTGTTTTTATGAATCTGCGGCAGTACGGTGAAGAAACACACCGCCCCGAAGATGACCCAGCTGACGGAGTCGATGAAATTCACAGGTTTGATCAGCATTAACGCTGCCGAAGCGATGAGGCCGAGAACCGTGAAACGCAGCATGCGGAGGGTCTGCTCGAAATACGGATTGCCCTTGAACCGCTTGCCCAGCCAGAAATATGCTTTGCAGATACTCAGCATGATAATCAGGCTCGGCAGAACGATGGCGAAGGTGGTGAGCAGGCTGCCCCAGACAGAGCCGGTAGCCGTATAACCGACATACGTGGCGCAGTTGATGCCGATAGGTCCCGGTGTGACTTGGCTCACCGCAACGATATCTACAAACTCCTGCTGGCTCATCCAGCCGTATTTCTCCACCTCCATCTGGATCAACGACAGGATAGCCAGTCCGCCTCCGAAACCGAAAAGGCCTATCTTGAAGAACGAAAGAAACAACTGCAGATAGAGCATACGATAGTAATTAGAATGACCCACACGGGGTTAACTCCTCCGAGCCAGATGAGCAGCGCTGCGGCTAATGAAACCAGGAGCGGAAGATAATTTTGAATTTTTAATTTTGAATTTTTAATTTTAAGTGCGGATTTTGCCATCTTCACCAGCGGAGCGGCTATCAGGGCTACCACCGCCGGACGGATACCTTTGAAGGCGGCCTCTACCGCCGGCAGTTCTTTCCAGTCGCTGAATACCATCGCGATAGCCAGAATAATCAGAAACGACGGCAGCACCGCGCCCAGTACGGCACCGCATACGCCCCGCCAACCGCCTATACGCCAGCCGATGAAGATAGCCGAGTTGACGGCGATGAGACCCGGAGCCGCCTGCGCCAAGGCAATCATATTGAGAAACTCCTCCTCGTCAATCCAACCCTGACGGTCCACTACCTCCCGCTGGATAAGCGGCAGCATGGCATAGCCTCCACCCAGCGTGAAGGTGCCGATCTTCAAGTATGTCCAAAAAAGCTGAAAAAACATAGACCGCTCTGGTCTTTCTACTTGTCATTGAGCTGCTGCTTGACGAATTTCGCCAGCATGTTGATGGCTGCGTTGTTGTGTCCGCCCTGCGGCACAATCACATCCGCAAAGCGTTTGCAGGGCTCGATAAACTGCTCGTGCATCGGTTTGAGTACCCGCTGGTAACGATCGATCACCTGCTCTGCCGTACGTCCGCGCTCGATGACGTCGCGTTTCATCACACGGATCAGACGGTCGTCCGCGTCTGCGTCCACAAAGATTTTCAGGTCCATCTGTTCGCGCATCTTGAATTCCCGCAGTGCCATGATACCCTCCACTACGATCACTTCTCTCGGCTCAATATGGATTGTTTCCTCCTGACGCGTGCAGGTAATGTACGAATAGATAGGTTGTTCGATGGGCAGACCCTCTTTCAGCGTCTTGATGTGCTTGGTCAGAAGAGGCCAGTCGAACGCATCGGGGTGGTCGAAATTGATGTTCTGACGCTCCTCGACAGGTACATTGCTGCTGTCCTTGTAATACGAATCTTGGGGGATGACTACTACCGCGCCTTTCGGAAGACGCTCAATCAGTTTCTTGACTACCGTTGTTTTGCCCGAGCCGGTACCGCCCGCTATGCCGATAATAAACATGGAGAAGAATGTTTGTTAAATCGGGGTACAAAGGTACAATATTTTTTTGATATACGCAAATAATAGGCATAAAATGTCGCAAAATAAAAAATAATTGCAAAAAAACTTGCGTATTCCAATAATTTGTAGTAATTTTGTAGCCGATTTTGAAAAACGCGCGAAGAACGCAAAGGAGAGATGCTCGAGTGGTTGAAGAGGCACGCCTGGAAAGCGTGTAAACTCCAAAAGGGTTTCCGGGGTTCGAATCCCCGTCTCTCCGCAAAGATTT
>CACYKR010000040.1 GCA_902774995.1 uncultured Bacteroidales bacterium
ACACCCGTCTTATCGAATTTGCGTTTGAATTTCTTAATCGCGCGCTCGATGTTCTCACCTTCTTTAACAGGAACGATAATCATTGCATACACCTCCTTTCTTGTACCCAGGGCCGGGATCGAACCGGCACGGTTTCCCATTGGTGTTTGAGACCAACGCGTCTACCAATTCCGCCACCTGGGCTTCGCGCATCGGCGCGAACCTCTCCCCTATACGGGAAAAAGCGTGCAAAATTACTGCTTTTTTTTGATATATGCAAATAATTCTGCGTTTTTTTGCAAAAAAACGTTATTTTGGTTGTGCCGGGCGGATAAAAAAAGGAAAGTGCAGGATGTGCACTTCCCTTTTTTACAGGATTATTTAATGAGCGTGTTCTTATTTAAGCTCTTGTCCGAGGATGTTGAAGCGTATGTTACCGCTTTCAATAATGAGCATGCCGTTTTGGATACGTTTGACAGCCTTGATGTTTGCGGAAACATTGTCGATAGCCTGGAAGTCGGCATTGGGGGCGTTGGTCAAGGTAATATCGTAGAGCGTATTATTCATAGCCAAGAGCGATCCTTTCATCGTAATATAGCTTGTTTCAGCGTTCACGGTAAGGTCCAGATTTCCGCTGTAGAACTCAACTTTCTCGCCGTCAGTAGGAGTGAGGGTTCCGTTGAGATTAACACCGGCGGTGTATGTCCCTTCAAACGAAGTAGCTTCCGGATCAACAGTAAGCGTCAAAGAGATGGTATAATTGTCATTGCTTGCGTCAACGAGGATCATTCCTAACCACGAGTATGCGTCATCCATTTCAAGGTTATTGGCAGTGATAGTTACTTTGTTTTCAACGGTCGGTTTGTTGAAGAACATTGTAATATGGTAAAGCACACCGTTCTTTCCGTACATATCCGCAGAGAGATTGATTTGTTCGTCTGTCTCGCTAACAGTGAATGTTCCGGAGTGGAAATCTACTTTAGTGTCACCTAAGTACATTCCAGAATATTTTACGTCCAAGTCATCGTAAGTGAATGTGCCAGCAAGTGTCTCGCTGAAATAAACGAAAGCTATTGTGGTGTCATTTTGTTCAACATAGAATTCGATAGAACCGTCTTCGTAGAAACTTGGAATATCCATCGAAGTTTCCATGAACAAGTTCACTTCTTCTCCGGTCGGTGTGAAAGGTTTCTCTTTGAAGTAGATTTTATACACATTATTGGTAGCGTCAATAATGAGTGCCTCCACAACAGCCAGATTATCCGTGCCCATTGTCTTTACAAACGTAGCAGATTTGAAGCCGGTTTTATTCTCGCCAATCTGTACATAGGTATAGGTGGCACTTGTTTCCATAGACTCGGCATAAGTGTAAACAGAATCCAACTCGACGTCGGTACCATCTACGTAGATGTCAAATACAAAAGTTGTATCGGCAGTAGCATTGGTCAAAGTGTAGATGACATCCTTGTATTGCGAATCGTATTTCCATTCTCCGTCGGTCATTGTTACTAAAATAGGATTGTCAGTATCAGCCTCTTTGGCTTTATTCAGTACCGGATTCTTATAGCGGCCGTCATAGTAAGAATCAGCTAATAATCCATACATTTCTCCTGTTGCGCTGTATTTATCATTAGCGGCATCGTAAACGAAAGTTGCTTCTCCGTTTGCAAAGAAATAGGAATCACCATAAGTGCCATAAGTTCCCATAAATTGATTCGCGGCAAAGGTCACATTGTTGCCGTCTTTCGTTCCTACAACCCAAGAATCCGGGAGGTATTGGCTCATGCCCTGGAAATATACTTGATTCTCCACCACGGCAACATTAATAGATTTAGCACCTTGGCTATCATCTTTAGGATTGATATAATCCATTGTGTATTCAACAACAGTAGCGCCATCAGGAAGAACAACGAGTTCGGGAGCTACGTAACCAGGCTCATATACAGACGCGTAGTCTCCGTAAAACTGTATAGTTCCATCATCCGTCCAAACACCTCCTAAAGAAACGGATGCTTGTGCTGTCCCATTAAGCGCAATAGTGTCATTATATACGCTAAAAGTAACTTGTTTGGTTTCCTTATCAACAGAGAATCCGTTGGTTTGGTCGTACTTAATCAATGCGAGTGCAATAGCTGCGTCATACTGAGAGGAGTAAGCGATGTTTTGTCCAAGAGGGACTGTAATTGTTTTTCCGTCTGCAGACAATGTTCCTTCTATCCAATAGTTAGAAGCAGTTTTGTACAAAAGTTCCTTAAAATAAACTTTGTTGTCCGATGCAAAAACAACGTCTATTGAACCGGATTGTTGTCCAATATAAAGTTTTTGGCTCTCCAGGTAATAATAGCCACCGGTACGTGCATAAGTCTTGAGTTCACCATCCGGCTGTTCAGTAATGATAGGGTAGTCTGATGCCGCTTTGGGAGCCTTTGCGGCACGGAGAACCTGTTTGGCAGCCTTGGCTGATTTTGCAAAAGGAATACTCTTTAGCTCAATCGAAGTTTTTTCTACTGCCACACGCTCTAAGCCTTTCTGCGGAGCAGCAAATGCGCTTGCGACTAATACCAATGCGCATAAAATAGAGGAAATCTTTTTCATCGTAAATAGTGAAAATTAATAAGTTAATAATATAAAAAATATAAACACCATATAAACACCAAGTGTGTAGGTGTTTTTCGGTTTTAACAAAAAGTGCTGCAAAGGTACAACTTTTTCTTTAAAATGCAAAATATTTTGAAGAAAAAATTGTACTTTTGTTAAAAAAAAGTAAGAATTTGTGGATTTTTGTATAATATTAGCTTATTTCTCCCCAGTTATAGGACTGCGATATGCGGAGGATATCCAATTGGCGTTTGTATATCCGGTTGTACTCGTCTTCCAAGAGCGGGTCGCGGTCGAGAATCTCCATCGCCGCCTGACGTGCCAGGGTGAGTATCTGTCCGTCGGTAGCGAGGCTGGCAATATGCAGGTCAAAGGGTGTACCGGACTGCATGGTCCCCTCCAAATCTCCGGGGCCGCGGAGCTGCAGGTCCGCCTCGGCGATGCGGAAACCATCATTGGTAGCGACCATGATATCCATGCGCTTGCGGGTGTCCTTGCTCAGTTCCAGGTCGGTCATGAGGATGCAATAGCTCTGATCTCCTCCGCGTCCTACGCGTCCTCGGAGCTGGTGGAGCTGGCTCAGGCCGAACCGCTCGGCGTTCTGGATTATCATCACCGTGGCGTTGGGTACATTTACGCCTACCTCGATGACTGTCGTTGCCACGAGGATCTGCGTCTCGCCGGCCGCAAAACGCTGCATCTGCAGGTCTTTGTCCGCCGCTTTCATCTGGCCGTGCACCATGGAAATCATGTATTCAGGAAAAGCCTCGCACAGCTCGTTGAAGCCGTTCTGGAGGTCCTGCAGGTCGAGTTTCTCGTTCTCTTTGATGAGCGGATAGACGACATAGACCTGCCTGCCGTCCTGTATCTGCTTGCGAAGGAACGAATAGACCTGTGCGCGTTTTTGCAGCGAGTAATGGATCGTCTGTACCGGTTTGCGTCCCGGCGGCAGTTCGTCAATGACAGAGACCTGCAGGTCGCCATAGACGGTCATTGCCAGCGTACGCGGGATAGGTGTAGCGGTCATGACGAGGATATGAGGGGGCGTCTGGTTTTTGGTCCATAGCTTCGCGCGCTGCGCCACGCCGAAGCGGTGCTGCTCGTCGATGACGACAAAGCCGAGGTTCCGCCACTGCACCGATTCCTCCAATAACGCGTGCGTACCTATTAATATGTTTATCGTGCCGTTGAGGAGTCCGTTATGTACCGGCACGCGGTTCTTCGCGGTCGTCGAGCCCGTGAGCAACGCTACATGCACCGCATCGCCGAGCGGAGCCAGGAAGGCTTTCAGCGTCTCGTAATGCTGGTTAGCGAGGATCTCCGTCGGCGCCATGATACAAGCCTGGTAGCCGTTGTCTATCGCCAGCAGGCAGCACATCAGCGCCACGAGCGTCTTGCCGGAACCCACATCGCCCTGCAGCAGCCGGTTCATCTGTCTGCCGGACTTGAGGTCGTCATGTATCTCACGGATCACCCGTTTCTGTGCGCCCGTCAGCTCGAACGGCAACGCCTTGTACAGCGCGTGGAAACGGCTGCCTACCGTAGGCATGGCGAAGCCGGGGTTCTGCTCCCGCCGTTTCATCTGTCTCAGTATCTGCAACTGGACGTAGAAGAGCTCCTCGAACTTGAACCGCGCCCGTGCGTTCTGCATCGACGGTGTGTCTTTCGGGAAATGGATGTTCACCAGCGCCTCGGTGAGGCTCATCAGACGGTAGCGTTGCAGTATATCCGCGCCGATGGTGTCCGGCACGCCGGCTTTGAGGTCGGGGATGAGCCCTGCTATAATCGTTCGGAGCGCTTTGGAGTTCAGGCCGTGGCGTTTCATTTTCTCCGTAGTGTTGTAATACGGCTCCAGGCCCTGCGTCATCTCCGGCGTGACCTTGTCCCAGGGCGTGAGCTCCGGGTGAACGAAGTTATACACATGCTGGAATCGGCTGGGTTTGCCGAAAAGCAGGTACTTCACCCCGCGCATGAGCTTGACATATTTGGCTCCCTGGAACCACACCAGCTCGCACTGGTGCGTGCCGTCAAAGAAGGTGGCGGAGAGCCGCTGCGCCTTGCCGATACCGATGGTGTGCCATTCCGTTACCTCTCCGATAATCTGTACGTAGGTGTCCTCGTCGTCCAGCTCCGCGATGCGGTAGAACCGGCTCCGGTCGATATACTTGTACGGATAACAGCGCAGCAGATCCATGGCTGTGCTTACGCCCAGCTCACTACGAAGAATGTCGGCACGCTTGGCACCGACATTCTTACAATAGGTTATATCTCGTTGGGATAACTCCATTATAGACCACTTCGCTCAAAGCAGAAAGAATTATTGCAACTTGAACGTTACCGGCAGCGTGAAGCGTACACGTACGGCCTTGCCACGTTGCTTGCCCGGTTTCCATTTCGGCATGGTCTTGATGACGCGCACCGCCTCTTTGTCCAGCGAGGGGTCACCACCCGAACGAACGACGTCAATATCTACAATCGAACCGTCTTTATTCACCGTGAACTGGCAGATGACACGTCCTTGGATACCGTTCTCCTGCGCAATCACCGGATACTTGATATTCTCGCTCAGGTATTTCATGAGCTCTTTCTGTCCGCCGGGGAACTCGGCGTTCTGCTCCACGATGACGAAGACCACGTCTTCCTCCTCTTCCTCAACCGGAGCCTCTACCGGAGCGGCGATAACGACTTCCGTCTCCTTGTCGTCCTCGGTATTGACCTCAATCGACTCGGTCTCCACGTTATCCTCCACGACGTTCAGCACCTCGACCTCTTGTACGGCAGGGGGTGGGGGAGGAGGAGGGGTCTCCTGGGACGTTTGCTGGATCTCTACTTCTTCCTCAAAGAGGAACTCTGTGTCCGTCACCTCGTACTTGGTGACCTCTCTCTCAGTCCACTCAAGTGCCACATAGACAAGGCTGAGCACGAACACCAAACCCATCAACGCATAGATGAGTTTGTCGTTCTCTAGACTGGCTTGTTCTGATTTTTTGACTTGCATATAATGTGTTTTTTAGGTCGATAGTTTCGAAATCGGCTACAAAGGTACAACTTTTTGGCGAATTATGCAAATAAAAAAAGAAAAATTTGCGTAATTATAAATATTTTTGTACCTTTGCAGGCGGATTATGGGAAATCAGCTGTCAAAAATATGTAATTCGCCGTCCGTGAGGAACGTAGGCAAACTCCTCTCTGCGAATATCGTTGCGCAGGCGTTGGGCATTCTTGTCTATCCTGTTTTGACGCGCCTGTACGCCCCCGAGGATTTCGGTCTGCTCAATCTGTTCATGAGCATAGGGGGAATATTAGCTTTGTTGGCGACGAGTGAATACCAGAATGCGATTCTTCTGCCTTTACATGAGAACGAGGCTGCCAAGGTGGCACGTGTAGCCCTTTTGGTGCTGTCGGGCTGGCTCATAATAATTACCTTAACAATCCCCCTTTCAACATCTATAGCACACCTCTTAAATGCACCGGGTTTATCCGCCTTGTATTGGCTCTTAGTGCCCTTTGTGGGTCTGGCAGGTTGTTGGGCGGTTTACAATTCCTGGCTGACGCGCAGACGTGAGTACGGACGTATTAGTGCCTACCAATTAAATCAGTCCGCAACGGGAGTGCTGACCAAGTTGCTCTTTGGATGGATGGGATGGATGCGCAGCGGTCTTATCCTATCATCTGTCTTGTCTCCATTTATTGCAATTTCAGTGGCGGTTTTTCGCACTAAGGAGGCTTTTCACGAGTTATGGCAATCCCATGATGAACCTATAAAGAATATAGCAAATCGCTATAAGCGTTTTCCTCTTTATAGCATGCCCCGCACATTGATTAATAATCTTAGCGGCAATTTGCCTGCATTGTTGCTAACTCCTTATTTCGGGCTTAATCAGCTTGGCTTTTTTGCTATGGCAATGACGTTGGCATTCCGACCGATATCCATGATTACCTCATCAGTACACCAAGTACTCTTTGAGCGTGTAGCGCAGGCTGTACGAAATCGTGAGAGTATAGTTCCGTGGTTCAAGAAATGGTGGCTTCGGGGGGCAGTGTTCGTAATACCCATGATGGTTCTTATAACAGTTATCTTGCCTTGGTTGGTAAATCTGTTTCTCGGAGACGGCTGGGAGAAAACAGCCATTTTAATCCGATATATGATGCCATGGATGACCTGCGTGTGCTTAGTAGCTCCGCTTGCTTTTATCAGCGAAGTGTTTGGCAAGCAGAAACTATTCTTGATTTTGGAGATTGTTTATCTTGTGCTTCGCGTGGCAGCGATGGGCATAGGAATATGGGTGAATAGTTTTGAATGGGCGATTATCCTAATGTCCGTAGCAGGTACTGTTGTATTGCTCGTCCAACTGGTATGCTACATTGTCATACTAAAACGCTATGAGTTATCGCGTCTGACGCAGGCAGGCGAGTAGAGAGAGTACCTGCATACGCTCGGTGGCGTTCCCTTTGCTCAATTGTAACGCCATTTGTTTTACTGCGGGAAAACCGTTCAGCAAGTTCATATTTGTTTCCAGATATTCCTCTGACCATTTTCTGAGAGTATCGTTTTCTGTGAACCAGTCATCTTCGGGATTCATCGTTTTACCGGCTGTCTCAGTGTAATAATCATGGATGTGCAACCGCTTGAGGATGTACCAAGTGATGCGTTTGGGAACTTCGTTTATATGTATTGCACGCCCGAACAGACTGATTTTTCCGGGACGGTGACCGATAGTATATATCCCATTGTGTTTCCATTGTGCCATGTCCGGATATTTGCGTAATATCCATTGGTCGTATAATTGGTTATTCCATCGTTGTGCGAGAGGAACCTTGTATGCCGTTTCCAGAAAATCTACATCGCAGAAAGGCGAATACGACTCTCCATATATTTGGTGAATAAGAGGAGAACCTAAGTTGGCGCAATTAAAGCCCCGAACGTATAAATAATATATTTCCCGGTTAGGATAGAGTTGTTCGAAGTTCGTGGGCAGGGCAGCTTGTAAGATATTTTCATAGCCGTGCAAGATAGCCCCCTCCCCATAATGGTACTTTTGATTAGGGTCGCGATTCGTATATGCAGTACCTGCAATAATGTCTCCTACCATTCCCGTGAGAAAAACGCCCCCGTTTATCTTTGCTTCTTCCGGTAGTCCGTATAGTGTTTCTGCCGCCCCGCTATAATGCACCAAACCACAGGTCATCCGACTCACTTCGTTCAATGCTGATAAGCAGTCTCCGCCATCTAATGCAGTAAAGTGAAATATGTTATGCCAATATTCTGCTAATTCGCGTGGAATCGTTTCATCATAGAAACCACTCTGCGAGTAGGTAATATTATGGATGGGTGTTGTGGCAAAATCATGCGCTACGCGGTTGGTCATTCGGCTGTCCAGACCGGCACTCAGTGCAATATAATGAGTATGGCCGTATTCTTCGTTTTTGTGGATGACACGCGCCACGGCTTGACGGAAAGCGGCGTCAATGCGTTCGATATTCTCCTCTAAGGGCAGATTATTGGGCGTGTTGTCAAAGCGGTGATATGTGCGTTTCTCTATCTTTGAGCCTTGGGCGTATATATATTCCCCTGCCAATAAGCGGTGAATATTACTATAGGCAGTTTCGCCAACAGGCGAATAACCATAAATCAACATCTGCCATAGATAGTTCTCATTGTCAGTTTTGGCATCTGTTACACGGGCTAAATCGAAAGGATTAGTATCCCAAACCAACCCTTCAACGGTCTCCGCATAGAAGACCATTTTGCTGCCGATGTGATTATTAAAAAGGAGGGTAATATCGTTGGTTTTGTCTTTTAATATGCCCCAGAAAGACCCTCGCCAACTGTTCCAAAAGGAAATCTCTCCCGCTTTATATCGATGAATGGCCTCTTTCGGGCTATCCGCCTCGAAGAGTACACCGAAAGTTAGCAAATGGCAGTTATCGGACTCGAAATTATAACCGTCGAACTTCTTCATAGATTTCTTTGAGTTGTTTTCCTACCGCTTCGTACGAATATTTCTTTCCGGCTTGACGGATAGCAGCCCGGTCGTATTCACTATGATGGTCGAGCATGTGTTCCATTGCTTCTGTTAAGGCTCGGTCGTTTCGAGGCGGGACAAGGATTCCGCATTCGTCTGCTATCATTTCCGGCATACCTCCTGCGCGAGTAGCAATGACAGGTATGCCTGAGGCCATACTCTCTGATAATACAACAGGTGCGTTTTCGTAATTGGAATTGAGCACAAAGGCATCCGCCCTGTGCATCTCTTCCGCCACTTCCCGCGGTGTCAGTTCGCCGGTCCAGCGCAGTATTCCTTCAGGGAAGCTGAGGCTTTCCGCGTACGCGCGAACATCTTTGTAGTCTATGCCCGTACCAACGAGAACCAACTGCCAGTCCTGACGTTTTTCGGACAGCATCTTGGCAGCCCGCAGCAGACCTTTGACATTCTTGGCCTTCTCGTCGAAACAAGAGACATGCAGCAAGGTCTTTCGACTTTCTGTTTTCGACTTTTGACTTTCGACTCCTTCAAAGAAAAAATCGTCCACCACGTTGTATATCTTTAGCCACCGGCTGTTACGGATGCCGCAGTCCTGCATTGCTTTCGCCAGTGCGTTACTCACCGGCAGGATCGCTGAGGCTTGCTCCGCCACGCGTTCGGCAAACCGTCTCTTGACAGTCGGCTGACGCGTGTATTGCCCGTTCTCCGGCAGATAGCCGCTCCAATGCTCCACAATCACGAACGGGATACCGTAACGCTTCTTGAGCCAGAGGGCGAGGAGTCCTTGCTTCTGAATGACGTTCAGTTGCACTATGTCCGGCATCCATCCTTCGCGGCGGAGTGTCCGCCATTGGCGCCATGTGTCAAGCCAGCCTTGCGAGAAGATGACGCGGACCTCACAGCCTTGCGCACGGACCGCCTCCACGTGCTTCTGCACGAAGAGACCCAACATCACGTCTTTTTCGGACGGATACCATGGTGTGAGGAACAGTACTCTCATAGTTTCTGCCGGAGTTTATTTATTGCCTGTATAAACGGACTGTAGTATTTCTCTATGGTGTAATACGTTTCGGGCTTGCCTCCGAATTGCCGATAGGAGGAGGCGATGGAGGGGGTCATGCTGCCTTCAAAATCAAAGCCGAGCCCTTTCTCTTGTGCAATGCAAAGCGCCTCGTTTGTCAGCCAAGCCATTGCGCCGGAGTCTTTATAGGCAGGATGATAGGTCGGCAGCAGATAATACGCCCATTGTTCGTCCCATGCCAGAAACATAGCCGCTTGTGTCCGTCCCTCTGCGTCCTGCGCGCCGATGATTCGCGCTTCTCCTCTCGCTACCGCTTCGGGTAAAACGGCTCGTGCCCATTCTTCCGGATAATCAATATGTTTTCCCTGCTGCCGTAGGCACTCTTTGTGGAAGGCATAAAAATCCTTTGCCTGCAAGTCCGTGAGCGACATGCCTTGCGCTTTTCGCAGCTGGCGCCGTTTGTTCTGGGAGAACAGTTCCGGCAGTTCGTGCCGTTCAGGAATGACGGCTATGCGGTATGTATTCCGCTCAGAGACGTTAAAGCCATTTTTCCGAAAGGCCTGCAACAACGGTTCGGGATAGAACCCCTGCAGCCTTACCCATCCGATACGCTGCGTGCGGCATCGGTGGTCCAAGGCTTCCGCCAAGCGTGCATATATATCTTCCGGAGCGTTTGGAGCGAGACAGGCATAGTGGTATTGTGTGTGAACCGGCATTAGAATAGCGTGCAGTCCGTATTTGTGAACCCAATGAAACGGCATAGCCGCTTCTATCCGCTCCGGACTGTCTCCCACGAGAATGACATTCCATTCCTTACCTTTTGACACGGCCTCCATCCACCATGGCTGTACATGGAGTGGAACCGGATGAGCGGCGCAGAAGGCAATATATTTTTCTTTGTCAGTCATGTAATTGTTGGTGGGCTATCTCACGCAGATACTCTCCTGTGATGACAGCCCGCGCGCTGAACGCAGTGCCGTCCATCGCAATGCGGTTGACAAGATTAGCCCCTCCCGGACGCATGTTTTCTGTTCCGAAGACCAACTCATGCGTACCCTGGTGGACCTTTATGGAAACGGAGTCCAGATGCTCCTGTCCGAAAGGAAAAGAGAACAGCCTGTGCGGCAAATGAATATGTTTCTCCAGTTCCTTTTCGCACCCGACAGCCTCATTCAGCTGCTCGTTCAAGGGCAAGGTGTAGAAGTGCGGGTGGTTTATGCTATGACTGCCAAACTCAAATCCTCGCTGTTGCAGTTCGCGAATCTGTGCGTAAGTCATATAGGGTTGTTCTTCTTCCAGGAAACGCCGCCAGTCGATATGCTGCCTGGTCAATGCGTCCTTGTATCGGAACATCAGATCTCTGTTATCAATGAAAGTGCTGTTGAGAAAGCATACACAGGGTATTTTCTTTTCCTCCAGAATAGGTGCCACAATGGTGTAGAACTCCTTCAATCCATCATCGAAAGTAAGACAGAAAGCGGGTCTCTCTTCTTTTTCGTAGCGGTCAATATCGCTCCAACGAATAGGCTCGTAATGTTCCATTAGCCAATCCAAGTCCGCCCGGAACTCCTGTTCCGTCCTATGACGGTAGAGAGGGCTGATATGTGGTAACGGCTTATCGCTGACCGCATGATAGAACGGACAAACCACATAGCGTTTGGCGGCTTTCTGCAGACGCGCGAGCGCTACGGACGGGATTATACTTCCTGTTATGTAGAACAGATGCCGCATGAATTACTGCTCTTTCGGCGCGAAGTATTGCAGGAGACGGATGAAAAAGGCAGGAAACCATTTGTACGTCTTCTCTACGCTGTAATAGGTGACAGGTGTGGAGCCGAACTGGCTGTAGTGTTTGGCGGTACCGCGGTCCATGGAGCCTTCGAAATCGAAAAGCACTTTCTTCTCCCGCGCCAGTTTCATTGCTTCCAGCACGAGCAGCGCGCCGGCTCCAGACTCCTTGAATGCCGGATCATAGACGGGAATGAGGTAGTACATGTTATGTTTGTCCCATACCAGAAAAGCCGCAGCATAGACCTGTCCGTCGGCGTTGCTCACAGACAGAATCTCGCACTGTCCGTTCCGCCGCGCCTTACGCTCCAGCACCAACAGGAACTCCCGCGTATAACTGATTTGATGTTTGCGAGCGCGCAGGCAACGCGTATGGAAGCGGTAGAACTCCTCTACGTCCATACCCCGCCCGGCATGCAGGCTGAGCGCTTTCTGGAGCTGGCGCCGTTTGTTCTTGCTAAACGAAGCGATGAGTGCATCCAAGTCACTCAGGTCATTCACACGGTAGGTAACCCGCTCGCGGGTCTTGAACCCCAAGCCTCGCATTGCATCCACGCACAGACTGCCGGGAGCAAACTGCTGGTAGTAATACGCCACCTTCATAGCGTCCAGCTGTTCGGCTATCTGACGGCACACCTCTGCGGTCTTCCACCGGTCGGCTGTAGTCTCTTCCGTCACCCAGATACCGCCTGTCTGGGTCTGTTGCGGCATAATAATATATTTGAACCACGCGCGCTTGCGCAGGAGGTAAGGCATGGCGCCGAGGATATTGCCGTTTTCATCCTCCGCCAGCAGCACATCCCACTCCTTGCCGGCACAGACTGCGTCCATCCACCAGGGTGACATCATCACAGGCACATATTCCTGCCCGTTCACCCATTCAATATACCGCTCTTTGTTGCTCATCAAAAGATGTTGCTGAAAATTCCGCCGCGGTTAGTCTCCTGCATCTCCGGCATTTGTGCCTCGTTTGCGGCCTGCTCGCTGGCTTCGTCATTGGCGTTTTGTGCTTCGTCCCTTTGTGCATTGTTCCGGTACTGCTCCGGACGGTAGAGGATCTGCACGTTCTCGGCAATCACCTCCGTCTTTCGCCGGATCTGGCCGTCTTTCTCCCACGTGCGGGTCTTGAGTTTGCCTTCCACATAAAGCTTCATGCTCTTGCGCACGTTCTGCTGCGCCCACTCGGCCAGGTTGCGCCACAGTACTACAGAGTGCCACTCCGTCACATCCGGAACCTGGGTGCCGTTCTGCATGATATAACCGCGCTCGGTTGTTGCAAGATTAAAAGTAGCAATCGCAACGCCGCGATCAAGATAACGGACTTCCGGGTCATTGCCGACGTTGCCAATCAGAATAACTTTGTTTACACTGGACATAATCTAAAAATCTAAAAAAATAAAGTTAAGTTAAAATACGGCTGCAAAGTTACTACTTTTTTTGCAGATACACAAGAGCTGACGTTATTTTTTATAGAATTATTTGCATAATTCGAAAAAAAGCAGTACCTTTGTAGCCGATTTGTAAACTACAACTCAACCGTATTATGAAACGCACTTTTCTTTATGTGGCAGCGATGATGCTTTGGATGAGCCCGTTTGCCCATGCGCAGAACGAAGGACAATACGTCCGCTGTATTGCTTTTTACAACCTCGAGAATCTTTTTGACACCATTCATGACGAGGGCAAGAACGATTATGAGTACCTGCCTGACGGCGGCATGAAATGGGACGCGTACAAGTATAAGAACAAGCTCAAAAACATGGCCTACGCTGTTTCGCAGCTGGGCACCGACTACGACCCGCGTGGAGCAGCGTGCGTAGGCGTAGCCGAGGTGGAGAATATAGGTTGTCTCTATGACCTCTGCGCGGAGACGAACAGCCAGTACGGACGCAAATACAAACCTATCCTGATAGAAGGTCCGGACCGCCGCGGTGTGGATGTCGGTTTCCTGTACGATACAACGATGTTCAAACCGAGCCGCGTGAACGGCTACGAACTCAAGGCGCATTACGCCGACGGAGGGGAAATCAAAACCCGTCTGCAGCTCTGCGTATCCGGTTATCTCATGGGAGAAGGACGCCCGGAGAAGATCCACGTCATCGTCAACCACTGGCCCAGCCGCTACGGCGGAGAACTCTCTTCCCGTCCCGGACGCGACACGGCGGCGATGCTGTGCAAATCCATCTGCGACTCCATCTATCTCAAGGAACCCAAGGCGAAAATCATCATCATGGGCGACCTCAACGACGACCCCTATAACCACTCGTGCAAAGAGGTGCTCAAAGCCCGCAAATACCGCGAAGAGGTGGAGCCGCAAGGCTATTTCAATACCATGTGGCAGATTCTCGACCGCGGCACAGGTTCGCTGGCGTATAACGGTTCGTGGAACCTCTTCGACCAGATTATCATCTCCGAACCGCTCATGAACGAGAAACTGGAGAACGGCAAATGGACCTACTGGAAACCGCAGATCTTCAACAAACCGTTCCTCACCGTCCAGGAAGGCAAGGACAAAGGTACACCTTTCCGTACCCACAAGGGCGGCGTTTGGCAGAACGGCTACGGAGACCACTTCCCTACTATGATTTATCTCATCCGTAAAAAATAAAATGGTAAATGACCAAATGGTAAATGATTAAATGACCAAATGACATGACTCTTCAATTAAACCGCAATACCGCGCCTATCAAGATGCGCAACTACGGCCGCATTGTGCAGGACACCATTGCTTATGCCACAACTCTGGAACCCGGTGTGGAACGTGACTCGCTGGAAATATATATCGCCCAATGTATGCGCCAGCGCAACCTCGTCTGGAACAGGGACCAGGAGACCGGACTTTCCCGCGTCCGCGAGGATATTATCCGTCTCTCGGACGGCAAACTGCGTTGCGAATCAGCCGCTTTTATGCAGATGATGGCGCAGCCCAATGCGCCTGTCTTGGGACAGAGAAAAAAGAAAAAATAAATGCTTGATCAATGATAGAGACCAATCAGTTTAAGGTCTTCGCCGGTTCCAAGGGCGAAGCATTAGCCCAACGGATCTGCGATGAGTTGGGATGCCGCTTAGGCAAACTGCATATCGACCGTTTCTCCGACGGTGAGTTTTGTACGTATTTCGAGGAGTCTGTCCGCGGACAATCGGTCTATCTGGTACAGCCTACTTGTCCTTCCAGCGACAATCTCATGGAGTTGCTCCTTATGATTGACGCAGCCAAGCGCGCCAGCGCCTACAAAGTCATTGCTGTCATCCCTTATTTTGGATGGGCGAGACAGGACCGCAAGGACAAACCCCGTGTCTCCATCGGTGCCAAACTGGTGGCGAATATGCTGCAGGCTGCCGGTGCCGACCGCGTCATTACCGTTGATCTGCATGCAGAGCAGATCCAGGGGTTCTTCGACATTCCCGTCGATCATATCTATGGTTCGAACGTCCTCGCCCCGTACGTAGCCGGCTTGAACCTCAAGAAACTGATTGTCGCTTCGCCCGACGTGGGAGGTTCCAAACGCGCCTCCAATTTCGCCAAGAAACTACATATACTTACCAACCGCGAGGTGCCCATGGTCATCTGTTACAAGAACCGCCCGGATTTCAACAAAGTATCCGAGATACGCGTCTTGGGTGACGTCTATGGCAAAGATGTCGTCCTCTTCGACGACTTGGCGGACACCGCCGGGACCCTCTGCAAAGCCGCCGAGGTCATGATGGCGGGAGGGGCCAAATCGGTGAGGGCGGTGGTCTCCCACGGCGTACTCAGCGGCAACGCCTGCCAGCGCATTGAGGAGTCGGCGCTCGAAGAACTGGTATGCACGGACTCCCTGCCTATAGACCCCGCTTGCTGTTCCAAACTGCGTGTCGAGAGCCTCGCGCAATCCATCGCACAAACCATCAGCGCCATACAAAATCACACTTCCGTCAGCGAAACAAATATCAAATGAGAGCTTTCGTAACTAAATCGTACATCGTACTTTTTTTACTCCTGCTTTTCACGGCTTGCACCAAAAAACAAGCTGTTGTGTCCCGTCCTGCTTTCTCCGCAGACTCGGCGTACGCTTATATAGAAAAACAGATGTCCTACGGACCGCGCGTACCCAATAGCAAAGCCCATAACGACTGCGCCGTGTGGTTCATCCAAACCCTCCGTGCGCAAGGAGCAACAGTGGAACTGCAACGCGGACAGATGCCCGACTACCGGGGAAACATGCAGCAGATATATAATATCATCGCACATTTCTCGACGCCGGAAACAGCTTCCCGCCCCCGTGTTCTCCTCGGAGCCCATTACGACACACGCCCTTGGTGCGACGAGGAAGAGCAGTACTCCGACCGTTTCTATAACGTACCCGGTGCCAACGACGGCGCTGCCGGTGTAGGCGTCCTGCTGGAGATAGGCCGCCAGCTCGGGCTGCGCATAGCGGACTCCACGCTCCGAACACCGGTAGATATCGTCCTTTTCGACTGCGAAGACATGGGCACTCCCCGTTTCTACACCGGTCAGGAACGTGAAGACACCTGGTGTCTCGGTTCACAACTCTGGGCTACCAACTATGCAAAACAGGTCTCCTCCCTTGAGCGGGTGAAGAGCTCTGCTCGATCGGATGTCCAGCGGACATCCGTAGAACATACGGGAGGGGTTGCCTATTCCTTTGGTATCGTCCTCGACATGGTCGGAGCACCGGACGCTGTCTTCCCCCGCGAACTCTATTCCACCCAATACGCCTCGAACTACCAGCAGCAAATCTGGCGCGCAGCGGAGCAACTCGGCTATGGAGCGATGTTCTCTTCCCAGCAGTCCTATCCCATTACCGACGATCACTATTACGTCAACTATATTGCCGGAATACCCTGCGTAGATATTATCCATTACGACATCCGCAACGCTACCGGCTTCCCGCACTGGTGGCACACACGCAACGATGACCTTTCAAATATTAGCAAATCTACGCTTCAAGCAGTAGGCGAAGTGGTCATGAGCCAGTTGTAAAAAGTTTACTATTTTTAAGATTCGGGCTTGTCGGACTCTTGTCGGACTCTTATCGGACTCAAGTCGGACTTAAGTGCTATGCAAATACCACCCAAAAATGGGTCCAAAAATGTACTATTTTTAAGAAATGAATAAACTACTTGAAATAAAAGATCTCCATGCCTCCATCGGTGGCAAGGAGATTCTAAAAGGAGTGAACCTCGTCATCAACGAAGGCGAGGTGCATGCTATCATGGGACCCAACGGAGCCGGAAAGTCCACGCTCTCTGCGGTGCTCACAGGTAATCCGGCATACGAAGTCACTTCCGGCGAAGTGTATCTGAAAGGACAAGACCTCTTAGCAATGCCCGCGGAGGTGCGCGCACTTGCGGGCGTGTTCCTTTCTTTTCAATATCCGGTAGAGATTCCGGGCGTAAGCATGACCAATTTCATGCGTGCCGCCCTCAACGCCAAACGCGAATACGAAGGAAAAGAACCCATCTCACCGAAAGAGTTCCTCTCGCTTATGCGCGAGAAAAAGAAACTCTTGGAACTCCCTGACAAACTCAATAACCGCTCGGTTAACGAAGGTTTCTCCGGCGGTGAGAAGAAGAAAAACGAAATCTTCCAGATGGCAATGTTAGAGCCGTGTCTCTCTATTCTCGACGAGACCGACAGCGGCTTGGATATCGATGCTCTCCGTATCGTAGCGGAAGGTGTGAACCGTCTCAAGACACCGGAGAATGCGTCCATCGTAATCACCCACTACCAACGGTTGCTGGACTACATTGTGCCCGACTTCGTGCACGTCCTCGCCGATGGCAAGATTGTCAAGACAGGTGACAAATCCCTCGCCCTCGAACTCGAAGAAAAAGGCTACGAAGGGCTGAACCTCTAAATGTCAAAATGACCAAATAAATGGTAAATGGTAAATGACCAAATGGTAAATATTAAGTCCGGCGAGACATTCGAGCGCGTTTTCCTCAACGAGCCGGAAGTGAATCTGCATATCGTTCAGGAGGCGGGTTCGCACGTGAAAATTCACGTGTTGAATATGCCTTCCAAACAAGCCGAAGGCTCAAACCTCCAAACAATTTTAAACGAAATCACCATTGAGCAAGCCGGCGAGGGGTGCGAGACGGAGATTTACGCCCTCGCCTATCTGCATGACCACGAGTCCGTTACCACCGAGACGCACGTTACCCACGCTGTGGGGGGCGGCACGTCGAACCAACTTGTGAAATTCGTTCTCGCCGACCAATCCCGTGGACGGTTTGTCGGTGATCTGAAGATCGCACCCGACGCCCAGAAGACCGACGCACATCAGACCAACCGCAACCTCCTCCTTTCGGAGGAGGCAGAGATGCGTACCCAACCGCAGCTGGAGATATACGCCGATGACGTCAAGGCCACCCACGGTGCTTCTACCGGACAACTCGACGAGTCCGCCCTCTTCTACATGCAGCAACGTGGCATTGACAAACAAAAAGCGCGCCAACTGCTCGTTAACGCGTTTATGGTAGATGTGCTCCAAACCATCGGAGATGAAGAGTTGAAAGAGAGACTACTGCACTCTATTGATGGCGTAGTCGAGTAGGTTGATGAGGCTCTTTTTCTCCTCTGAGTCATGGAACGCCGAAAGGGCTTCCGTGGCTTTTTTCTTGTACTCTAACATTTTCTGCACGGCATACTCATCGCCCTTGAATCGCAGCACAAACGCCTTGATCTCCTCCAACGTCCGCGCCTCTTCGTCCGGAGGATAGACTTTGGAAACCAATCGTTCGCCTTTGGCTTTGATCTCGTCCGCCTCGCTCTGCGGTGCTCTGCGCAATGCTTCGATGAGCGGTAGCGTCACCTTGCCGTCTCTCAGATCGCTCATCGTCGGCTTGCCGATCTCCTCCAGGTCGCTGTAGTCGAAGATGTCGTCTTTGATCTGGAAACACAGGCCTAACATCCGTCCGTATTCGCGTAAGGCGGTGCGTTGACGCTGGGTGCAACCCGCACTCTCGGCACCCGCTTCGGCGCAGGCTTGGAACAGTTGTGCCGTCTTCTGCTCAATCACCTGGGTGTACTGTGCCTCGTCAATCCACATACTTTGACCTATATGCAACTGAACCATCTCGCCGCTGCTCAGGCTCTTGCCTAAGTTCGAAACGATCTCTAAGATACGTATGTTACGCACCTCGGCTATCAGGCTGATCACCTTGGCCAACATGTAATCGCCTGTCAGCACCGCTACTTTGTTGGTCCATTTGGTATGCACCGCAGCCATGCCTCTGCGTGTGTCCGAGTCATCTACTACATCGTCATGGATTAGACTCGCCGTGTGCAGTAACTCCAGCGCAACCGCGGATTTATACGTCTTGTCGGTCACCGGATTGCATAGCTGCGCACTCAGCAGTACCAGCAACGGCCGTAGTTGTTTGCCGCGACGCGAACCTACATAACGAAGCACCTCCTGCTGCAACTTGTTCTCTGCACGGAGCGAACTCTCCATGGTGTGCTCGTACTGCTTCCATTCCGCCTCAATGGGCCTCCGTATGTCTGATAAATCGGCCATCTGTTATAAAACGACTGCAAAAGTACTGCTTTTTTTTGACTTGTGCAAATTTTGCGTCAATTTTTCCACATTATATTGAAAAAAAAGTTGTATCTTTGCAGCCGATAAATTACGCGTGCTATGCGCGTACGAAACCGCTAATCATTTAACTAATAAATTAATACGCAAATGAAAGCTTTCATGGACAAAGACTTCCTGCTGCAGACAGAGACCGCGCAGGAGCTGTATCACAATCATGCGGCTAAGATGCCGATTATCGATTATCACTGTCACCTTATTCCCCAGATGGTTGCCGAGAACAAGCGTTTCGAATCCATCGCACAGATCTGGCTCATGGGCGACCATTACAAATGGCGTGCTATGCGTTCCAACGGTGTGGACGAGCGTTTCTGTACCGGTAAGGACACTACCGACTGGGAGAAGTTCGAGAAATGGGCGGAGACCGTTCCTTATACTTTCCGCAATCCGCTCTACCACTGGACCCATCTGGAGCTCAAGACCGCTTTCGGTATCGAGGAGCGTCTGAATCCCGAGACCGCACGCGCTATCTATGACAAGTGCAACGACCTCATCGCCAACGATCCGAAGTTCTGTCCGCGCGGACTGATGAAGCACTACCATGTAGAGCTCGTTTGTACGACCGATGATCCGGCAGACAGCCTCGAGTGGCACAAGATGGTCAAGGAAGACCCGACCGCAGAGGTTCGTATGTTGCCTACTTGGCGTCCGGATGCAGGCATGAACATCGAAGCCGCTACTTGGAAAGCATACATCGAGAAACTGGCTAAGGTAGCCGGTGTGGAGATCCGCAACTTCGCAGATATGGTGGACGCTCTCCAGAAACGCCATGACTTCTTCGAGTCGATGGGCTGCCGTCTCTCCGACCACGGTATCGAGGAGTTCTACGACGAGCCGTACACCGACGC
>CACYKR010000041.1 GCA_902774995.1 uncultured Bacteroidales bacterium
TTTCTCTTTATATGTTTTTCGTGTTATATCAAGTTTTGCTTGCAAAGTTACAATAAAAAAATGACATATGCAAGAGCATACATCATTTTTTAGATATTTTATGTCTCTGTTGTGAGTCGGTTGTCTCTCGGTCATCGGTCGGTACTAAGATAAAAAAAATTGAGATACGCAAGTAAATCATCTTATTTTGCAATTTTCTGAAGCTTTAAACGTCTTATTTTGCAATTTTTCATGGTTTATAAACACCTTATTTCGCAAATTTTCATAATCTAAACTGCACAAAATCGGCACTTTTTATTTTCTAAACTGCACAAAATCATCAATCCAATACTATAGTATGGGATGTTTTTATACAGCACTTCTTAAGTGTCCGGGGTACAAAAAATCTGCACTTGTGATGCAGATTTAGTGGGCTTTAATCCAGTTTGAGGACGGCGAGGAAGGCTTTCTGGGGCACTTCGACGTTGCCGATCTGTTTCATGCGCTTCTTGCCTCGTTTCTGTTTCTCCAGCAGTTTGCGCTTACGGCTCACGTCGCCGCCGTAACACTTGGCGAGGACATCCTTGCGTACCTGCTTGACTGTCTCGCGTGCGATGATCTTCGCACCGATAGCCGCCTGAATGGCGATGTCGAACTGCTGACGGGGCAGGAGTTCTTTGAGTTTCTCGCACATACGGCGTCCGAAATCGACGGCGTTGTCGCGGTGGGTGAGGGTAGAGAGCGCATCGACCTGCTCGCCGTTGAGGAGGATATCCAGTTTGACGAGGTTGGAGGGGCGGAAACCGTTCATGTGCCAGTCGAAGGACGCGTAGCCCTTGGAGATGGATTTGAGTTTGTCGTAGAAATCAATGACTATCTCGCCCAACGGCATGTCGAAGAGCAGTTCCATACGGTTGCCGGAGATATATTCCTGTTTGACCAGTTCGCCGCGTTTGCCGAGGCAGAGGGTCATGATCGGTCCAATGTAGTCCGCCGTGGTGATGACCGATGCGCGGATATAGGGCTCCTCGATGCGGTCTATCTCCGTGAGGTCGGGCATGCCGGCGGGGTTGTGTACCTCGATCATGCCGCCGTCCTTGGTATAGACGTTGTACGATACGTTCGGGACGGTGGTGATGACGTCCATGTCAAACTCGCGGTCGAGGCGTTCCTGAATAATCTCCATATGCAGCAGTCCGAGGAACCCGCAGCGGAAGCCGAAGCCGAGTGCCATGGAGCTTTCGGGCTGGAAGGTCAGAGAAGCGTCGTTGAGTTGCAGTTTCTCAAGCGACGCGCGCAGGTCTTCGTAGTCCTCGCTCTCAATGGGATAGACACCGGCGAAGACCATCGGTTTGGCTTCCTCGAAACCGTCAATGGCTTTGTCGCATGGGCGCGCTACATGGGTGATGGTGTCGCCCACTTTGACTTCGGTTGAGGTCTTGATACCGGAGATGATATAGCCCACATTACCTGCGGAAATCTCCTTGCGTGGGGACATGTCGAGTTTGAGAATACCTATCTCGTCGGCATCGTACTCCTTGCCGGTGTTGACGAAGCGCACCTGGTCGCCCGTGTGCATGGTGCCGTTCACCACCTTGAAATAGGCGATGATACCGCGGAAGGAGTTGAAAACGGAGTCGAAGACAAGGCATTGGAGCGGCGCTTTCGGGTCGCCTTTCGGCGCCGGGATACGCTCTACGATAGCATCCAGAATCTCCGGCACACCTTCTCCGGTCTTGGCGGAGCAGCGCAAAATCTCCTCGCGCTTGCAGCCCAACAAATCCACTATCTCGTCCTCCACGCGCTCCGGCATGGCGTTGTCCATGTCGCATTTGTTGAGCACGGGAATGATTTCGAGGTCATGCTCAATAGCCATATAGAGGTTAGAAATCGTCTGCGCCTGTACGCCCTGCGTAGCATCGACGACGAGCACCGCGCCCTCGCACGCCGCAATGGACCGCGAGACCTCGTAACTGAAGTCCACGTGCCCCGGAGTGTCGATGAGGTTGAGGGTATAACCCTTGTAATCCATCTGGATGGCGTGGCTCTTGATGGTGATGCCGCGCTCTTTCTCCAGGTCCATGTCGTCCAGCACCTGGTTCTCCATCTGCCGGACATCGACAGTCTGGGTGATCTCCAGCATTCGGTCGGCGAGGGTTGATTTGCCGTGATCGATGTGCGCAATAATGCAAAAATTCCGTATTTTATCCATTAGGTCCTAATTATCCAAATTAAAAATCGGGTGCAAAGATACGAAAATTTTCGCATTTATGCAAGAGGAGAGAGAATTTTACTATAATTTTCTGGTAAATCATGTGCCGTATCATCCCTCGCAAGCTTATTTCAGCTCTTGCCCCGTAACTGTATAAACCTTCTCGCCGTTCAGAATATACACATTCCCGTTTTTGATCAGTTTTTGCGCAGGGTTGGCGGGATTCGTATAAACAGCCGGAGCCTCCGTCGGGTTGTTGGCTTCATAGACGGCTTGCAGCACAATTCCCTCCGCCAAATCACCGGGCAGCACTTGCCATTTGAGGAACGTGAAACCCTCAATACGCGGAGCGTGCGGCACTTGCCATTTCTGCGCCTCCATGTAATGAAGCGATTCGTCTTGTTTCAGATAACTTACCTGCACCGTCTGTTCCTCAAACTGAAGGTCGGTTGCCACACCTATTATATGGATGAAATCGCACCAGACCGCCTTGGCTTGATAGAGGTCGATGTAGTCTATCGGCACGTAAAGAATACAGGTCTGTTTGTTGACGTTATTTACCGTGCGCTCGGTAATCGTCTGCGGCGTATAAGCATAGTTCCGAATAGCCTGCAAAGCAGAGCAGTTATAGAATGCGTCCTGATTGATGGTTGTCACAGAGGATGGAATAACCACTTCCTCCAATGCCGTACAGCCTTCCAACACGCTGGTTGCCACGGTCTTAATACCTTGCGGAAACTCAAAATGCTTCAGGTTCGTGCAATACATGAAAGCGCTTTGTCCAACGCTGGTCACGGTAGCAGGAATAGCGATAGTTTCTATCTTCATGTACTTGCACAAGTATGCAGGAATCACTTGCACGCTGTCGCCGAACGTGAACGACGTCACTTGCGAATTCGAATTATAGAACGGTGCTTCGCTGTCCGAGCCGATAGAGCAGTTTTTCGGTTTCCAGACAATCGTGGTCGTCGGATTGCCCTTGAAAGCGGCATTGCCGATAGAGGTAACCGTACCCGGAATAGTGATCTCCGTCAGCTTACAGTTATAGAACGCACGCGCACCAATTGTTGTCAGTCCTTCGTGCAGATTCACGTTCGTCAATTTCGAGCAGTTATAGAAAACGTCCGTGCTAATAGTAGTCAAAGTCGCCGGTAATTCAATGGACTCCAACGACGAGCAGCCCTCCATGAAACTGACAGGCAGCGTCTTTTGCGTTACAGGCAGATTGATGGATTTGAGATTCGTGCAATTCATGAAAGCATATTGTCCGAGCCTATTGATCGAAGCCGGAAGTACAATTGTATCCAACAGACTCATATTCTTGCAGATATATGCCGGCACAACCTCTACACCGTCCGCAAAAGTGAAAGAGGTAACCTGCGAATTGGTGCTATAGAACGGCGCGCTGTCGTCCGAACCGATTGAGCAGTCTTTAGGCTTCCAGACAATCGTAGTCGTCGGGTTGCCCTTGAAAGCGGCATTGCCGATAGAGGTAACTGTACTTGGAATAGTAATCTCCGTCAGGTTACAGTTATAGAACGCACGCAGACCGATGCTTGTCAATCCTTCGTGCAGATTTACGTTCGTCAATTTCGAGCAGTTATAGAAAACGTCCGTGCTAATAGTAGTCAAAGTTGCAGGTAGTTCAATGGACTCTAACGACGTACAGCCCTCCAAGAAACTGACAGGCAGTGTCTTTTGCGTTGCAGGCAAGTTAATGGATTTGAGGTTCGTGCAATTCATGAAAGCATATTGACCAAGCTTGTTGACCGAAGCCGGAAGTACAATTGTATCCAACAGGCTCATGTTCTTGCAGATATATGCCGGCACTACCTCTACGCCGTCCGCAAAAGTAAACGATGTCACTTGCGAATTGGTGCTATAGAACGGTGCGCTGTCGTCTGAACCGATAGAGCAGTCTGCCGGTTTCCACACAATCGTGGTCGTCGGATTGCCCTTGAAAGCGGCATTGCCGATAGAGGTAACCGTACTCGGAATAGTAATCTCCGTCAGGTTACAGTTATAGAACGCACGCAGATTGATGGTCGTCATACCTTCTTCCAAGTTTACGGAGCCTAATTTCGTGCAGCCATAGAAAGCATCCGTTCCGATAGTGGTGACGGATGTCGGCAGAGTGACAGATTGCAGGTTCGTCAGGCCCTCAAACGCACTTGTCCCGATACTCGTCACAGGATACGTGTAGTTGTTATAGGTCACGGACGCAGGGATAGTAACTGCCGTGTAGTCTTTATAAACGGAGTTGTCCGAACTCTGGTCTTTAACCACTTGTGCCGTAGTCGCACTCAACGAATAATACAGATTGCCGATTTTTACGGTTTCGGCATACATCTGAATAAAGCAAGCACATAGTGCAAGCAAAAAGAGATAGATCTTTTTCATAGGGCGACTAAATTGTTCTTGTTTTTATGGGCTGCAAAGTTACTGCTTTTTTTTGATATATACAAGGTAGCACGAGTTTTTGCAGCGGATTTTTCGGAAAAATATCACAAAATCTTGCATAATTCAGAAAAAAGCAGTACCTTTGTACCCGCATTTAATACCAAACACAAAAGATAGTGAAAAACATTACAGTTCGATTTTGCGGAGACTCGGGTGACGGTATGCAGCTGACAGGCAATATGTTTGCCCAGTTGGCAGCAGAGATGGGAAACGAGATCTCCACGCTGCCGGATTTCCCGGCTGAGATTCGTGCGCCGCAAGGCACCTTAGGCGGCGTGAGTGCTTTCCAAGTAGAGTTAGGCCACGAGGTTTACACCTCCGGCGACAAAGCGGATGTAGTGGTGGCGATGAACGCCGCTGCGCTGAAGGTCTGTACCTTAGGCTCGCATTTCAACCATCCGCAGGCGCATTTCGATGACGATTTTGCGCTCTATCATCGTCACGCAATCGTGATTGTCGATACCGATTCGCTGACCGACAAGGATTTGGAGAAAGCGCAGTACCACACGGATAATCCGTTCACGGAATTAGGTATCCCAGAGAGCGTACAGATCGTTCCTGTAGCCCTGACTACGCTGACCAAAGAGGCGTTGAAGGACAGCGGCATGGACAACAAATCCGTGCTCAAATGCCGGAACATGTTTGCGCTGGGACTGATCTACTGGCTGTTCGATGAGCCGATGGACAAAGCCATTCATCTTCTCGAAGAGAAATTCAAGAAGAAACCTGCGCTCGTAGCCCCCAACACCAAAGTGATGGTGGACGGCTACAACTACGGTCAGAACCTCGCCCTCAATGTGCAGCAGGTGCGCTTGGACGGAGACAAATCTCAAATCTCAAATTGCAAATGTCAAATGCCCACAGGGCACTACACCTCCATCGCCGGTAACAAGGCGACGGCGTGGGGACTGATAGCGGCGGCGGAAAAAGCCGGCAAACGGCTCTTCCTCGGTTCGTATCCTATCACGCCGGCAACGGATATCCTGCATGAGCTGGCAGCACGCAAAGACATGAACGTCATGGCTATTCAGGCGGAGGACGAGATAGCGGGTGTCTGCACCGCCATCGGTGCTGCTTTCGCAGGCGATTTGGCATGCACCTCCACTTCCGGTCCCGGGCTGAGTCTCAAATCCGAGGCAATCGGTCTGGCGGTCATGGCTGAACTGCCGTTGGTAGTGATCGACGTGCAGCGCGGCGGTCCTTCGACAGGCCTGCCGACCAAGACCGAGCAGACGGACCTGCTCCAAGCCCTTTACGGCCGCAATGGGGAGTGCCCGGCGGTGGTGATAGCGGCTTCGACCAGCGCCAACTGCTTCGACTACGCATACGAGGCTTGCAAGATAGCGCTGGAGAACATGACGCCGGTGATTCTGATGACCGACACTTATCTGGCGAACGGCACGGCGCTCTGGCGTATCCCGAAGTTAGCCGAACTGCCGGAGATCCATCCGCAAACCGTTCCCGAGGAACTGAAAGGACATTATAATCCCGCGTTGCGTGACGAGCGAGGTGTGCGTTATTGGGCGTACCCGGGCATGGAGGGCTACGAGCACCGGAATATCGGTCTCGAGCGCGACGCCGAGAAGGGTACTATCTCTACTAACCCCGAGAACCACGAACAGATGGTGCTCGCCCGCAAACACAAGATAGAGCAGATTGCCAATTCCATTCCTCACCTTCAAACCCTCAAACCATCAAACCTTAAAACGAGCGATACGCTTCTCGTCGGATGGGGTAGTACGGAAGGACATCTGCACGCAGCGGCGAATGAAATTGGATGCGATTTAGCGCATTTCAACTATATATGCCCGCTGCCGAAGAATACGCACGAAGTACTGAGCCGGTACAAACGCATTATCGTTTGCGAACTCAACACAGGTCAGTTCGCCGCCTATCTGCGTGCGCAGTTCCCCGATGTCCACATCGAGCAATACAACGAGATTCAAGGACAGCCGTTTGCAGTAGAGCGCATTGTTAACTTTGTTAAAAACAACTAGATAAACTAGTAAAACTAGTTGGACTAGAAGAACTATAATATTATGGAAGCATCACAATTCAAATCCGACCAATATGTACGTTTCTGCCCGGGTTGCGGCGACCACGCTATCTGCATGGCACTCCAGAAAGCCATGGCGCAAATAGGTGTCCCGACCCACCAAGTGGCAGTCATTTCCGGTATCGGTTGTTCGAGCCGCATGCCGCACTACCTCAACACCTACGGTTTCAATACCATCCACGGCCGCGGCGGTGCTATCGCTACAGGAGTTAAAACCAGCCATCCCGAACTGACCGTCTGGCAGATGTCCGGTGACGGTGACTGTCTCGCTATCGGCGGAAACCATTTCATCCACGAGATACGAAGGAACGTGGATCTCAACGTGTGTCTCTTCAACAACCGCATCTACGGTTTGACCAAAGGTCAGTACTCGCCGACGAGTCCCAAAGGATTTGTCTCCAAATCCTCTCCGTTTGGCACAGTAGAGCGTCCGTTCGTGCCGGCGGAGTTAGTGCTCGGCGCACGCGGTACGTTCTTCGCCCGCACGCTGGATGTCGATGTGCCTACGACGGTGGATTGTCTCGTTGCGGCGCAGCAGCATAAAGGTGCGTCCATCGTGGAGTGCCTCGTCAACTGCGTGATTTTCAATAATGGAGCACATTCGTGGATAGCCGATCGTGAACTGCGTGCAGAGCATTCCATCATCCTCCGCCACGGCGAGAAGATGATCTTTGGTAAGAACAATGACAAAGGAATTGCGCTTGAGATTGACCCGCAGACCTTCGTTCCGCGGCTGATAGTAGTGCCGGCAGACGATGCACGCGTCCTTGTCCATGACGCGCACCAGCAGGACCCGACGCTGCATAGGCTGCTTGCACTCATGGGACAAGAGCGGAACTTGGAGGTGGCTGCCGATGTACAGGATGAGTTGCCTATTGCTTTAGGTGTCATCCGCGACGTGGAGGCAGAGACCTATAACGATGCGGTGAATAACCAGATCGCCGAAGTGCGCGGCAAAGCGAAGGCGAAGACCTTTGACGAACTGACTGCTACGTTGGAGCAGTGGACGATGTGACACTCCTTTTCTTCGGTACTTGATAAATCCGAAGGAATTACAAGTACAAAAGTGTCAAATATTTCGAATGCGTTTCTTTATTTTAAGGAAACGCATTTTTTGTTTGCTCACGTTCTCAAAAAAGAGTACTTTTGCACCGTATTTAATAGGGTTATTAAAGAAATGTATCAGTTAGGAATTGACATAGGCAGTACTACTATCAAGATGGCGTTGCTGGATGTACAAAGGGACGATGTACAATGTACAAAGGAAGTGATAGCAACGGCGTACGAGCGGCACAATGCGGCGCCGGCGGTAGTGGGAAGCAAGATGCTGAAGAAGATGCTTGCATCGGTCGAAAGTCAAAAGTCAAAAGACCGTCCTTCGGACTCAAAGCTCAAGGGAGAGGAAAAAGTCAGCGTGGCGATAACCGGTTCGGTGGGAATGGGCTACGCTACGAGACTGGGCGTGCCGTTTGTGCAGGAAGTGATTGCGGCGGCGGAAGTGGTGAAGCAGATGTACCCCGAGGTGCATACCTTGGTGGATATAGGCGGCGAGGACAGCAAGATGATTTTCTTCGAACCGGGCCGTGTGCCCGACATGCGCATGAACGGTAACTGCGCAGGCGGAACAGGCGCATTCATTGACCAGACGGCTACGTTGTTGGGGGTCGATGTGACGGAGATAAACGGTCTGGCAGCCAAAGCGGAACATGTGTATCCGATTGCGTCCCGCTGCGGCGTGTTCAGCAAGACGGATATACAGAACCTCATCTCACGGTCGGTGAGCAAAGAAGATATCGCCGCTTCGATGCTCAATGCGGTGTCAATGCAGGTGGTGAGTGCGTTAGCGAGAGGAACGGAGATTTTGCCGAAAGTGCTGCTTTGTGGAGGCCCGTTTGCGTATATACCGGAACTGCGTAAACATCTGCAAAAGGCGATGGGCATCGGTGAAGAAAATATTGTCCTGCCGCAGTACAGCCAGTTTGTGCCGGCGATTGGAACAGCCTTATTAAGTACGAAGGACGGATGTACGATGTACGATTTCACGCACGCGCGTACCTTATTTGATAACACGGACGACCGGACAGCCGACCTGACGCACACCCTGCCGCCCCTCTTCAAGAACGAGGAGGAATACCAAGGGTGGCTTAGAAATAAAAACCTCACCCATGTGCCTGTAAATCAGTCTGTCAGTCTGCAGGACGGTCTGTCAGCAAAGCGGTCTATACTCTGTCAGCGCAGCGGTCTTTTTTTCCTCGGCGTGGATAGTGGGAGTACGACGACGAAGATTGTACTGTTGGACGACGAAGGGAAGCTGGTTTACAAGGACTACTGCTATAACAACGGTAACTCATATGACGCTTTCTTAGGCGCTTTGCAGCGGATGCATGAGACGCTGGGCGACGATGTAGAGATTGCAGGCAGTTGTTCGACAGGATACGGCGAGCAGCTGTTGAAGACCGCTTTCCGTCTGGACTACGGCATTGTAGAGACGATGGCACATTTCACGGCGGCGAAAGCCATGCTGCCGGAGGTGTCGTTTGTGCTGGACATCGGCGGACAGGACATGAAAGCTATTTTTGTAGAGAACGGCTCCATCCGGCGTATCGAGATCAACGAAGCGTGTTCGTCCGGCTGTGGCAGTTTTATCATGACTTTTGCCAAGCAGTTGGGTTATGAGGTAGGTGAGTTCGCGAAGATGGCCACCCTGGCGCAGCACCCTTATGACCTCGGAACGCGGTGCACAGTCTTCATGAACAGCAAGGTCAAACAGGCGATGCGCGAAGGCGCGAAGATAGAGGACATAGCCGCCGGATTCAGTTATTCCGTTATCAAGAACTGCCTCTACAAAGTGATGAAACTGCAGTCATTTGACGAGTTGGGCAACCATATCATGGTGCAGGGCGGGACGTTTAGAAACCACTCGGTGGTAAGAGCATTGGAACTGCTGACAGGCAAGGATGTGCAGTTCAGCCCGATACCCGAGTTAATGGGCGCGTACGGATGCGCGTTATATGCACTACGTGCGTCAAACTGTTAAACTGTTAAACTGTTAAGATGAAACTGAACGAATTAATAGAAGCGAACCATTTTGAGGAGCGGGAAGAAGTGTGCCCGGGCTGTCAGAACAAGTGCCAAGTGAGGTGTTACACCTTCGCGGGTGGCAGGACGTATTTCTCGGGCAATAACTGCGAACGGGTTTATTCCAACCGCGCGGAGGACGCCCGTCAAGGCGTGAACATGTTCGAGGAGAAATATAAAATGCTCTTCCATCTAACAGTCGAAGGCGGTCTTACAGCAAAGCGGTCTTACAGTGTAAGCGGTCCTACAGCCGAAAGCGGTCTTACTATCGGTATTCCGCGCGGTTTGGGAATGTATGAGGATTACCCGTTCTGGCGGACGTTTTTTCATTGCTGCGGGATACGGACCGTGCTGAGCGGTGTGAGTACGAACCGGCTGTACGAGAAAGGCGTTCGGACCATCGTGGCGGACAATATATGCTTTCCTGCCAAGCTGATGCACGGGCATGTGATGGACCTGATACAGAAAGGTGTGGACCGGATTTTATATCCGTGGGTGGTGTATGAGCGCAAAGAGGACGAGGGGGCGAAGAACTCGTTCAACTGCCCGATCGTGAGCGGCTACTCGGATGTGCTGAAGAGTTCCATCCGTCCGGACGAGAAATACGGTATTCCGCTGGACGCACCGACTATCTCGTTCAAGGACGAGGAACTGCTGCGGAGTTCGCTATGGGAATACATAGCTAAGGTACTAAGTGACCAAGTACCAAGTACCAAGGAGATGGTGGATGCGGCGGTGACGCAGGCTATTGAGGCGCAGAAAGAGTATCTGGACAGTCTGGAGAGACGCGACTTGGCGGTGCTGGAGGCGGCAAAGAAAGAAGGACGGATGGTTATTCTGTTAGCGGCACGGCCTTACCATATCGACCCGCTTATCCAGCACAAGATAGCCGATGCCATAGCTGCGATGGGTATTGACGTAGTGACAGAGAATATCGCCACCCATGCCGGGCAGGGCGTTTATGGCGAGATCAATGCATTGTGCCAATGGGCGTATCCGAACAGGATTTTCAAGGCAGCACATTTTGTGGGCAACAGCGGTTACAAAGGCTTGCACATGGTGCAACTGACCTCTTTCGGCTGCGGTCCCGACGCGTTTATCCTGGATGAGGTAAGAGGAATATTAGGGCGCTACGGCAAGAACCTGACCGTGCTGAAAATCGACGATGTCAATAATATAGGTTCGTTGCGTTTGAGAGTGCGGTCATTGGTGGAAAGTACGAAGGACGGAAGTACGATGTACGAAGGAGGTACGAAGGAGGTTAAAAGTACGAAGCCGTGGACGACGAAGCCCTTTGGGGTAGAGGACAAGGAGCGGGTGATATTGGCGCCGTATTTCGCGGAAGGGTACAATGAGTTTCTGCCGACCATTTTCAAGTTGGCGGGCTATAAGATGGTACCGCTGCCGATGGGTACGCAGGCGGACGCCGAGGAAGGGCTGCGCGTGGCGAACAACGATATTTGCTATCCGGCAACGATAGTGGTGGGCAGTATCGTGCGGGCGTTGAAGTCGGGCAAATACGATCTGAACAAGACGGCGGTTGCTATTACGCAGACTGGCGGACAGTGCCGCGCCAGCAATTATTATTCGCTCATCAAGAACGCACTCGTGGCGGCAGGCATGAGCCAAGTGCCGGTCATCTCCGTCGCTATCGGTCCCGACCAGAAGAACAATCAGCCGGGCTTTGAACTGCCGTGGCTTCGTCTGATACGTCCGCTCTTGGAGGCGCTCTATTTCGCCGACGCACTCGCCAAACTCTATTATCCGGCGGCAGCAAGGGAATGTACGAAGGACGGATGTACGATGTACGAAGGAAGGAATGCAAAGCAGTTGTATGACTATTATTTGGAGGCAGTGCAGCCGCTGTTGGAGAGGCGGGATTACAGAGGAATGCGGCGGATGATGGCGGAGGCAGTGAAGTCTTTTGACGCTATCTGCGACCATACAAAAGAGGTGACGCAGGTCGGTGTGGTAGGTGAGATTTACGTCAAATACAACTCTTTCAGCAACAAAGAGGTCATCAAATGGCTCATTGCACACGACGTGGAAGTGGTGCCGCCGGCAATCACAGGATTCTTCTCTACCTCTATTCCCAATGCGTTCATTTTCAAGGACCAGCATATCCGTCAGGACGGTCTGAAACCCTGGCAGGCATGGCTGGTGAATAAATTGCTGAGGCACTACGCGCATGTGTATGACAAGATTTGCAGGTCGTTCCCGTACTACAGGCCGTTCTCGGATATTATGGATGTATGGCGTGCGAGCCGCAAAGTGATCAACTCGGCGGCGGACTTCGGCGAGGGATGGTTCCTGCCGGGCGAGATATGCGAGTTAGCCGAGAGCGGCGTGAAGAAAGTGGTGTCGCTGCAACCCTTCGGGTGCATTGCCAACCATATCATCAGCAAAGGTATCGAGCGGCGGTACAAGGATCTGTACCCCGATTTGTCGCTGCTGTTCCTCGATTTCGATGCCGGTACGAGCGAAGCCAATGTAGCCAACAGACTGCACTTTATGTTGGAAAATTGAAAACAACTGAATAAATGCGAAAATGAATAAATGCGAAAATGACCAAATGGTAAATGAATCGATGGAGCTGCGTATCCGCGAAGTGGCGCAGGAGTTGTTTTTCAAGCAAGGCTATGCGGCTACTTCAACCACACAGATAGCCAAGGAAGTGGGCTGCACCCAGGCGTTGGTGCATTATTATTACCGGACAAAGGAGAATCTCTTCCGCCAGATATTTCTGGAGCAGATAGAGGCGGCACTGAATGTCATCAGCCGTTCGCTTGCCAGCGAGCAGTCGTTCGAGGACTTTCTGCGTTCGGCTATCTCGCTCTATTTCGACACGCTGATGCAAAATCCGCGTCTGCCGTATTTCGTGTTAGAGGAACTGGTGAGCAATCCCGAAAGGCGTAAATATCTGAGGGAACATTTTGTGAAGAAGCCAAGTTACGCAATGCTGTATATGCAGCTGGATGCGCGTGTGAAGGCGGAGCAGCAGGCAGGGCGGCTGGCGAAAGTCGATGCGTTTGATATCATGATGTCCGTGGCGTCACTCACGGTCTTTACGTTTATCTCGCTGCCGATGTACCAGGACCTCCTCTCGCGTACCGACGAACAGGTGCGGGAGTTTGTGCACCATCGCAAAGAAGAAGTGACCCGTCTGGTGCTGCAAGGTGTCCGGGCGTAACTACCGGTATTTGGCCTCGGTGCAGTCGCCCAGAATAGAGAGATACGACTCATACCGGCTCATGGCTATCTCGCCGTGCTCCACGGCTTCGATGACCGCGCAACCGGGTTCGGTGGTGTGCGTGCAGTTGCCGAAACGGCAGTCGGCGCTCGTCCGGAAGATGTCTCGGAAGAAATGCCCGACCTCCTCCCGCTCAAAATCTATCGTCCCGAAACCCTTTATCCCCGGCGTGTCGATTAGCCACCCCTTTGTACATTGTACATTGTCCCCTTGTACATCCAACTCGTACATCTCCGAGAACGTCGTGGTGTGCATCCCTTTGTCGTGGGCGTCGGAGATCTTGCCGGTGCGTGTCATCTCACGCCCGAAGAGCGCATTGAGGAGCGTGCTTTTGCCGACTCCCGAGTTGCCGGAGAGTAGGGTGGTCTTGCCGGCAAGCAGGGGGAGCAGTTCCGAGGGCTGACCGCTGATGGCAGATAGCTCCACCGTCTCATAGCCGACAGACTCGTAGAGCGCCCTGAGCTCTGCCAGTTGCGCTAACTCTTCCTCGTTGAGTAAGTCAATCTTATTGAATATAAGGATCGCGTGCACGCGATACGCTTCGCAGGTAGCCAGGAAACGGTCAATGAAGACGGTGGAGGTGACCGGGTGGTTCACCGTCACGATGAGTGCCACTTGGTCAATATTCGCTGCCAGAATATGGCTCTCTTTGCTCAGGTTAGTCGATCGACGGATGATATAGTTCCGCCGCTCCTCTACATCGGTTATCCAATAGACGCTATTCCCGTCTTCCTTTGTACATTGTACCTTGTCCCTTTGTACATTCACATAGTCTCCTACAGCGACGGGGTTGGTACTACGGATACCGCGAATGCGGAAATTGCCCTTTACATGACATTCCGCATCCGTACCGTCGTCCATCCGGACGATGTAACTGCTACCCGTTGACTTAATGACTAATCCTCGCATATTTGGGGTCCCCGACGGGCGCTAACGTGCCACTTGCTGCACCCGGTGGGGAGAGCGGAGGCACAAGTTGCCCGTCCATTTAGCGCAGCGGTATGGACTTTGCAATCTTGTTGCCGAACGCGACTAAACCGTCATAATCTCTTTTTCCTTGGCTGCGTAGAGCGCTTCCACTTTGGCGACATACTTGTCGTGGGTCTTCTGCATATCCTCCTCGGCGTCTTTCTCGATGTCTTCGCTCAGACCGTTCTTGACGAGTTTCTTGAACTCCTCGATAGCATCGCGGCGGGCGTTGCGGATGGACATTTTTGCTGTTTCCGTTTCGGCTTTGCATTGTTTGCAGAGCTCGCGCCGGCGTTCCTCGGTCAGCGGAGGAAGGATCAGACGGATCGTCTCGCCGTTGTTAGACGGAGCCAGACCGATGTTCGAGTTGATGATGGCGCGCTCGATCTCACCGATGAGTTTCTTCTCCCACGGCGTGATAGCTATCGTCCGCGCGTCCGGCGTGGTGACCGTTGCGCACGAAGCAAGCGGTGAGAGCGTGCCGTAATACTCGATCTTGATCGGGTCGAGAATACGCGGGTTGGCTTTACCTGCACGGATGTGCTGAAGGGTGTCGTCTAAGTGAGCGACTGCGTTCTGCATCTGCTCTTCGGCTGCAGACTCAAATAATTCTAATTCGTCGTTCATACAATTATCAATTATCAACTATCAAAATTTGACTTGTCAAATAATCGTGCCCCTTTGGGGCTAAGAACTATCAATTGCTACGGTTTAACCAAAGTTCCTATTTGTTCGCCATTGATGACTTTAGCGAGGTTGCCGTACTGATCCATGTTAAATACATAGATGGGGAGTCCGTTTTCGCGAGCCATGGCGGTGGCGGTGACGTCCATCACTTTCAGACCGCGGCTGATCACTTCGTCGTAGGTGATCTCGGTGAACTTCGTTGCTGTGGGGTCTTTCTCGGGGTCCGCGGTGTAGATTCCGTCCACGCGCGTGCCTTTGAGCATCACGTCGGCTTTGATTTCCAGAGCGCGGAGAGACGAACCGGTGTCAGTCGTGAAATAAGGGGCTCCCGTTCCGCCGGCAAGAATGACTACATTGCCTTTCTCCAGCAAGCGTATCGCTTTGGCAGGGCTGTAGAAATCGCCGATAGGCTCCATGCGGATAGAGGTCAGCACGCGTACCGGCTGGCCGATAGCCTCCAATGCCGACGCCAAAGCCAAGGCATTGATAACAGTAGCTAACATGCCCATCTGGTCGCCTTTCACGCGGTCGAAACCTTTCTGGGCACCGCTCAAACCGCGGAAGATGTTTCCGCCGCCGATGACGATACCTATCTGCACGCCTTTCTCGGCGATGGCTTTCACCTGCTCGGCGTATTCCGCCAGATGCACGGTGTCAATACCTTGTTTGCTTGCGCCCGCCAAGCTCTCGCCGGATAATTTGAGAAGAATTCGTTTAAACATTTTTAGTCTTTTGTCTTTTAGCAGCTTCCGCTGCGGTCTTTCTACTTTGAGCGAAGCGGTCTATTTATACCAAGAGGCGTACATCGCATAGTTGTTGGCGATGGTCTTGTTGATTTCCTCGGTCTGCGCCGGGTCGGCTTTCTTGATGAATTTCGCCGGCACGCCTCCCCATATCTCGTGAGGACCTATCTGCGTGCCCTTGAGCACCAATGCACCGGCGGCAACAATCGCTCCTTCGCCTACGTGCGCGCCGTCGAGTAGGGTGGAACCCATACCGATGAGCGCATAGTCATCCACATCCGCGCCGTGGATCGTCACGTTGTGCCCCACGGATACGTAGTCGCCTAACGTGATAGTGGATTTCTTGTAGAGCGTGTGGAGCACCGCCCCGTCCTGGATGTTGCAATGCTTGCCGATGGTGATGGTGTTCACGTCGCCCCGCAGTACGGAGTTGAACCACAGACTCGATCCCTCACCCACCGTCACATCGCCGACAACCGTGGCGTTCTCTGCCATGAAAACGTCGTCAGCGATGCGAGGGGTGAGAAGCTCACCGTTTCGATTGACTGTCTTTACTAATGCCATAGTTTTTACATAGTAACCTAGACGATAGCTAGACCATACCTAGACGATATAAAGTACGTGACTATACCCTCAAGGTAAGGATAAACTACTCTATTAGCGTGCAGCAATGATGGCGAGGAACTTCTCTGCTACGAGAGCGGCACCGCCGATCAGACCGCCGTCGATATCCGGACATGCGAACAGCTCGGCTGCGTTCTTCTCGTTGCAGCTGCCGCCGTAGAGAATCGTGGTGTCCTCGGCTGCCTCTTTGCCGTATTTCTCGGCTACAAGCGAACGGATATAAGCGTGAATCTCCTCTGCCTGTGCCGGAGTAGCGGTCAGACCTGTACCGATGGCCCAAACCGGCTCGTATGCGAGGGTGATGTTCTTCCACTCCTCTGCGCTCAGACCGAAGACGGAGCCCTCCAGTTGTGCTTTCACTACCTCGTTCTGCTTGCCTGCCTCGCGCTCCTCTTTCACCTCGCCGATGCAGAAGATGACCTTCAGACCGTTAGCCAAAGCCAGACGCACTTTCTCGGCTAACATCTCATAGCTCTCTGCGTAGTACTGACGACGCTCGGAGTGACCGAGGATAACGTATTCCGCGCCGGTGGACTTCACCATCTCTGCGCTCACCTCGCCGGTGTAAGCACCCTTCTCGTGGTCTGCGCAGTTCTCTGCGGCTACTTTGATGGGCGAGCCTTTCAGCAACTCGGCTACGGTAGCCAAGTGGATGAACGGCGTGCCGATGACTACGGCGCATTTAGGTTCTTTTACTGCTTCTTTCAACTCGGTAGCCAGCGCTACACCTTCCTGCAGGTTCTTGTTCATTTTCCAGTTGCCTGCAACCATTTTTGTTCTCATAATCTGTATGTGTTTTTAGTTATTACAATTTTGCGTGCAAAATTACTAAAAAAAAATGACATACGCAATAGTTATCGCTATTTTTTGAAAGAAAACCGCCCAAGCGGGATGCTCAGGCGGGGGAAAGAGGTATTTTTCATGAACAAGTAAAATTACCTATTCGAGCATGGCGTTGAAGACGAGGTATACTTGAGTGTCGCTCTCGTTGTCATTGCCGAAATGCATATTAAAGGTCGTGTGATTCGGGTCCATTACTGCATAGGCATAGGATTTCGGGAACGGCGTATAGGGTGAGCCGTCCGCCAACACGAGTTTAATGTGTGCAAAATGACCGTCCTCGGAGCTAACCGGCATACCATAGATGAAGATATCCTTCGGCGTCTCGGTCTCGGAATCGATGCGTGCGTTGACGAACTTTACATCTACGGTATTCGCCTTGGGATGCAAGGTAATAACCGCTTCTTGTTCGGTGTTATAGATGTCAAACATCACACCGCGGAGTTCACCGGTTGCATTGTAAACAACGGCATCCTTATCTTCCGGCTCATTGCCGTCTTTCTTGTTACAAGAAGTGAATGCCAATACACTGGCTACCAGCACAAAGGCGAAGAATAGGATCTTTTTCATAATATTCATTGTTCATTATTCATTATTCATTGTTCATTATTTTACGCGGGTGTAGTAGGTGTAGTTCAGTTGGGTTCCGGACCATCCTTCGGACATTTTGCCTTCATAGAACGCATTATGAGTCAGGGTAACGATGTCATCCCACGATTCATCAGGAATCGCAGCGGGTTTATCATCATAACCATAGGTGAATTTACCGTTCTTTACTTCCCACCAGCCTGTTTGGCCAGCGTACTCTTTCTGCTCATCCATGCGAGCAAAGACGATGTTGGTGGAAACAAATGAGCCATCGGCTTTGAACTCCCAGTAGATCACACCCGGATCAGAGTGCTTTTGTCCATCCCACTTGTTGGTCTGAGTTTCTGTATCGAAGTAGGAATATTCATAGCTATAGTACTGACATTTCCATGTACCGACGATGTTTTCCGCCGTTCTGGCAACTTCCTGACCTTCCGGCATAGGAACAACTGCGAGATAAACATCTGCCTGCATGTCTGGGATGTTCACGATAGCCTGATCTTTGGCATATTTCTTAATGGTCATTACATTTGCGCTGGCTTTTTCGTCTCCATAATAGAGTTTGTTACCTTCGATCCAATAATGGGTAGTGTCGCTACCGTTAAAGATCACGGTGTCCGTACTCCGTACCTCAATAACTGCGTGCGGCATAAAATCCAATTTTCCATCTACATAGGAACTGTCCACACGCCACATTGTACCGGCTAACATCGCGGGAGTTACATTTGCGGGACCGCTCGGGGTATTACCGTCGCAAGCGGTGAAGGCGAGTGCAAGTGCCGCAAAGGCAAAAACGAAATACTTTTTCATAATTTTATTTCCTTTCAATTATTAGTTTTCTGTTTATTTTACGCGAACAAAGACGGATTCGTAATGACGATGCGTTATACCCATAGAAGGATCGTAGTCGTAGTCGGAGCCGGTAACGAGGTAGTCATCGTTGAAAACAAGAATGTCCTCGGGGTGACCGTACTCGTGCATGTCAGCGAGAGAAGAGTAGGTTCCGTAGCAAATCTTTTTCTCTGCGACGTTCACTTCCCAGATACCTTCCATGTCAGCATTCGGGCTGGAATCTTCGTAGAGCATTTTATTATTCTCTTTGAAGGTCATCCATGTGATCATACCGCCGACAGTGTAGCTGGTCTCTACAGTGCCATCCGCTTTGGTTTCCGTCATCGAGCCAATGACCATTTTGTACTTGCCAATCAATGCGCTCTCGGAAATCGTTTTCTGTTTGTTGCGATCGAGGGTGGGGAGTGCAGCGATGTAATAGGTCCGCACGTCGGCGCTTTGGCCCGCTTTCACTACAGCGCCTTTCTCGTCCAACGAAACAAGTTCGTACTCATTCTCCATGTCGCCATAGTGGGTGATATAGAGTTTACCATTCTCAAAGCGGAAGGGGCACACCTCGTTGCCAAGCTGGATAGAGGTCTCGCTCAGGAGGAAGATCGGCTGGCACATATGGGTAGTGGTGAAATCACCGACACTGACGGAGTCAAGGAACCATGTGGTGCCTACGTAGTCTTTGATGTTGATCTCGTCCGAGTTAGTCGGCTCGTTTTTCTTGTCACAAGCGACAAATACCAACGCACTTGCTACCAGCGCAAAGGCAAAGAATAAGAATTTTCTCATAAGGGAATGATTTATTGCTTGAGTAATAGTTCCGGCCATTCTTCTTCTGTACCGGCGTTATGAATCAGCGTCAGGTAGTCGCCTTTCAGGCTGAATTTCAGTTTTTCAT
>CACYKR010000042.1 GCA_902774995.1 uncultured Bacteroidales bacterium
TTTTCCTCCAATTACGAGTTGTGCCTGACCCAGTCCCTGCATCATCAGTTTGGACTCGATCTGATAGTTGCTCTTGAGGTACTTGCGAAGGTTGTTGAGCCATTTGCGGGTGTCCGTAGGCCGTCCGCTGTCGTCATAGAGCGGGATGCGTATCTCGTCGAAATACATCATATTCTCCGTAGCATCGGAGAGGTGGTTACGCCCCTGCACACAGTTGTCGGTCATCCAGTTCTCGATGATCTCGCTCAACTCCGTACCGTCGAACTCGGCCTCCAGACCGTCTTCGAAATCATCCCAGGCTTTGATGCGGACGCTTACCTGACGGCCTTTCTCCACCATGTCGTTGAAGTGGGCGTCGAGTTGCTCCACGAAGGATTTGATACCCGTCTGGATGGTGAGTTGCAGAATAGAGATCTCGTCCATCGACAGAGGTACCGACTGGCCTTGCGCAGTAGCTACGTTGTTGTTGGTGTACGCATCCATCCCCGCCAGGTCATATACGATTTTGAGCTTCGGTCCCATCGCCATGGTCTTCCAGTTGAGGTAGATGAGGATATCCGCCTTGGCGGTCTTCTTGAGCCGGTCAATGGGGTTCTCGGCTACCGCTGCGCCGGACTTGCCGGTGAGCATGGCGTCTTCCGCCGACTGGCTGGAGAGGCCTTTGAGGGTCTGCTCCAGGTCCTTGAGCGGAAAACCGTAGGTGTTCATCATCTCCTCAATCTTGTGGATAGCCATGCCCATCTTCTCGTTCTCACGGAGAGCACGTGCGTAATCGCTTACGACCACGGTCTGTCCCTGGTTGTCGTAGGTCTGGGTGTAACCGTTGGCCGTGCACCAGTTGTCGCTCGGCACGACCATGATAGTAGGCTTGGTGGCTTGCGCAAAGAGGGCGGTAGTTGCCATCAAAAGGGTCGCTAATAATACAATCTTTTTCATCTTTGTGATCATTATTGGTTTAGAACATGCTGCCCAGCTTGTTGATGACTCCCTGCTGCTCCAGATATTTGCGGAGCTGGGTCTCGCTGACAACCACGACGATACCCACCTTCCATTCTTTGCCTACCTTCATCTTGTCTCCTACGAGCGGAGCACCGTTGTTGGTGGTCTGGACGAAACGGCGGTAGCCTCCGCCTTCTTTGAAAAACTCCTCAAAGAAATCTGCGTGTTGCTCTGCAGCGGCAGGAGACACCATCGGCGCATGCGAACCGTAGCCCTTGAAGAGGATGCCGTGGATGGCGTTCTTCGGAGCCTGGGAGGCAGCTATGTTCTCTTTCTTGGAATAACTCCATACTTTGAATGTCACGGTACCCTGCTTGCTCACTTTGTTGATGTCCTGCAGTTCGTACCGCCACTGTTCGGTAGCTTTATCGGCTTTCTTCTGAGCACCGCCCCATACAGGAGCAGCACCCAAAAGGAAAGCGATGGTCATTAAGCAAATTGCTATACGTTTCATAAGAATCGGTTATTTCTGTTTTTTTGCGCGAACACGTTTTACAAACATGCCGGGTTGGGCGGCTTTCACGCCGGCACCGGTGAGTTGGGTTCCCTGGATGGTGGTCTCTTCCTGCATGGCGGCGGCGTTGTCTGCCTGCTCTGCCATATCAAGTGCCTCGTTATCCCAGATAGTGCCTTTCTTCACCTTTACCTGGCCTACCACTTTGTATTTGAGTACGCCGCGTTTATCTACCTCAGGAGCAATCACGTTGAAGGTCTCGTTGGCGCTGACGCTCTCTTTCGTACCCATGTCGGCTACGATGAACTTGTCCTGAATATCCACGATCGGAACCATCGGCTTGAATTCCTCGTTCTTGTTCTGCAGACGTACGATCTGTTTGTTGATATTCTTCTTGATAGTGCTGCGGGTCAGACCTGCGTTGTCCTCGTCTTTGTTGCCGATGGTACGGGTCACTACGTTGTGGCACTGGTCTGCGTTGACATACTCGATAGCGAACGGCATAGCCTGGAAAGCGTTCATGTCAATCGTTCCGGTCCAGGGATTAGAGGGATCGGTCGGCTTGAGCAGGCGTGCGAACTCGTTGTAGATAGAGTCGTTCCAAGCCAGCTTGTAGAGCAGAGTAGTGTTATATGCGCTGTAGCCGTCCTTGGCTGCCTTGTAAGCAATCAGAGCTGCGGCCTTGGCTGCGGGAGCAATCATACCGGCGCCCGGAGTACCTGCTTGAGAGGCAATCTCGCCGGATACCTCGCCGAGGATGATAGCCAGGTCACGGGTGAAAGCGGCGATAGGCTCGTTGGCATAAAGCGCAATCTTGGAGAACGCAACATAGGAGTTGGCAATCGTCGGATCCATCAGCTCGTTGAGCATGGTGATCTGAGCGCCCTCCTCGGTGTTGGCTGCTGCGTCAAAAGCGGCTATCTGCGTCGCTCCGTAGCAAGCGTACTTGGCAATGGTGTCAAGACTGTAAGTGCCGTCTGCCTGGATGTTAAACCAATAGGACAACAACTGGTGAGCAATCTCGTTACCCACTGCATCGCAACGGTCCTTCATGTCCAGAATATACATCTTACCGGATTTCAGGGAGTCGATAGCCTGCAGGTCTTTGATACCCAGACCTTTCAACTTTTCATAACTGCCGTAACGGGTGATAAGCTCCATCATACCGCCTTTCGGAGCGCCGCCGTTCATCTGTTTGAACGCGATAGGCAACTCGTTGTACAGGGCGGGAATCTCGTACTGGTTCCAAGCTACTGCAATCTCCGGAACGAGGTCGGCTACCTGCTCCGAGGTAGGCTCGTCGGTGTTGATCAGTACCATGTGCAGTGACGGACGCTGGTACTCCTTGGTGACTTTACGCTTAGCAGACATAGGCGCTGCTACAAAAGCAATTAAAAGAATGGAGAGAAATAATTTTTTAGTCATGATAGTATGATTTTTGGATGTAAATGTTATTTGATATAGCACCGTGTGGTGTATTTCTTGCCCATGACGGTGTAGGTGATGTCGAGCCAGTTCTGCTCGTCTTCGTAGCACCCGGTGGTGAAGTCATATCGGATGGTCACGGCGTTGGCGTCGTTGCTCATCTCGATGGCCGTCAGGCAGTTGGTCTTCACCTTCGGCAGGGCGGAGCAATAGAGCTGCTGTGTGCCGTAGTGGAGTGCGGCGCGGGTGGTGTGGCGGTCCGACGACAGGGTCTCTACGTGCAGGTTACGCGCAATCATCTGTTCGTAGGACAGACGGATGGCGTTGCATATGTTGCGGCGGGAGTCGTCCTCACGGAGCGTGGTGGCAAACTGCTTGAGCTGGGAGTGGCGGAGCAGCATCCGGTCCAAGTCGTCGTAACTCGCGAAATCCGTGGAAGCAAACGCCTGCAGGGTGTCGTTGATGAGTTTCTGCTGCTTCTCATATTCTTCCACTAACAGCCGTAACTTGGAGTTCGAGAAGGGGTATTTCACATGATAGTTGTAATACGTCGATTTATCGCTTCTGCGGACCTGAACCCAGTAGTAATCCTCTGCGTGCGAAGGTGACACGTTCGCCAGGTACGGTATATCCGCCGCTTCGACGCTCAGCTGGCTCGTCATCTCCTTGCGCGACGAGATAGAACCGTTGGTAGCTACCTCGTGCATGGTGATGGACGTAGCGGAATGAACGCGCGTGGCTACCGCCGAGACAATCTGCTCCCGGATCTGCGTCATCGCTTTCTGCTGCGCGTCCTCCAGCGTACCGGCCTGCGCGGACACAATGAAATAACCTTCCTCCATGCCGCCTATCCATCCCGGTGTACGTTTGGAAGAGGATTGGATGACTTTGTCACCGGCAACTGCCGCTCCCATGAGCAGCAGTGCCGTTACAAAGCATAGAAAACGTTTCATCGTCCTATTGCTTATATAGTATATAATAAGGAGTTAGAAACCGAGAGCCTGATCCAGCTGGCCTTGGAGTTTCTCGCCTTTCTTGGCCAACTCGTCCTTGACGGCGTTTCTGACAGCTGCTTTCGCCATCTCGCCGTTGTATGCCAGACGGATGAGTACTTCTTTGTTACCACCTTTCTTCACCTCGCGGTAGCACTCTACCATCGGGATGGTACGGCCGATAGACTGGGAAATGAGGTTCTTGCTGGCCATGACGGTCTCAACGATAGAAGCAGCCTCGTTAGCCTCCAGCTGTTTGTTGGCTACGGTGTTCTCTACCAGCGCGGTAACCTCGGTCTGGATCTGGCCTGCCAGATTGGTGATAGCCAGAGAGGTAGCGGAAACCTTGGCAGCGTCGTAGTTCTGGCCGATAGACTGTGCGTCAGCCATGATATATTTCGGGAACAGGTTCTCGTCAAACTCCATCTGATAGAGATAGGAGCGGTCAAGCTGTTTCTCCAGAGGCAGCGAACCTGCGGCTACTTTCCAGCCTTCCTTGGCCAGTTTCTTGGCCTCTTTGCGAGCGGCCTTGGTGGCTTTCTCGTTCAGTTCTTTCTTGTCAGCCTTGCGGAGCTCTTTGCGCTCTTTGAGCTGCTGCTTGAATTCGGAATTGTCTGCAAAACTTGCACTGCATGCTACGATTAAGGCCATAGCTACCATCATGAACTTTTTCATACTTGTAATTGTTTAAAGTTAGTAAAAGGGTTATTTGTTTGGTTTTATTTTGCTAACGCATAAGCCACCGCCAGCCATAGCAGCAACGTCACGCCCGTAACGAGCACGTAGGTAGGCATGGTGACCGCAGAGAAAGTGAAGAAGATCTGCAAGCCGGTCATAATCACGGCAATCAGGCCTCCCAGCACTTTGAAATTCACATTCTTCCCTTTCTCCTCCAACTCGACAGCCAAGGTGCCGGCCCAGGTCAGGAAGATGCTCACGCCGCCCAGACACGTAATCATCCATTGCAACTCTTCCGACTTGCAATAGGAGTACATTGCGAAAGCGACTACCGCTGCCAACAGCAGCGCGATAATAGTCATAAACGGATTGATTTTCATTGTTTTAACGAATTAACATTTTAACAATAATGGTTTAACGCGTCAGCCGAAAATCGGCGCTATGTCCGGCCGCGAAGCGGCAGGCTCCCACGCGCTCATGCCTTGACACCATACCAGCGTCTCTTTCGTGATCTGGCCTGTGGGGACAAAAGGACGGAGTTGCTCCACGGTGAAAGGACCGTACTGCTTCCCGCCAATCGCCAGGAAATAGGCGGTGGCCTTCGGGATAGGCGGTGGGGCGGGTTGGTTAGCGGCGGTAGTAGCGGCGTTCATCATCTGGGGCACCTGTTGCATGACGGCCATGCCCATGCCGAACTCTACCACTTTGTCAAACATACCTGAATCGCACATAATCGTTTCGTTTAGAGGTTATTGTATGCTTTCTAAACAGCTTTTGAGATCGGTCCATTCCGGCGTGCCCTGACGCCATACCTGACTCTCTTCGTTGATCACATCGGCAATAGCCAGACCTTTCAGCTGCTCCAGACTCAACGGACCTTTCTGCTCGCCGTTCAGGAGCACGAAGAACTGTGCTTCCTCGCGGGCTTTGCGCGCTGCGGCTTCTTGCTCCAGCGCCGCCTGACGTTCAAAAACAGGCAGCACGGTGTGGTCGGGTATATACCCTGTAGCAGTAGGCATGGACTGGAACGACCGGATATTATCGATTGCTTGTTGCGTCATCTGGCTGCCGGCGGTACTGGCAGCTACTTTGTCCAACGTATTGAATCCCTGACCCATGAGGGCGTCAAAATCATTTGCATTCATAATATAGATTATTTATGATTGATGATTTGTAATTGCTGATTTGCGCCTCTCCTTACATAGCGGGAGGTGGAGGAGGTACGCTACCCGGCGTAGGCGGGGTAGGAGGTGTCTGTGGCGCCTGGAAGAGAGCGGCTAAAGCAGGGATAGTGCCTATGGCAGCCCACTGCGGCATGCCTTGCGTCCACGCCATCGTCTGGACGTTGATCTGACCGGCTGCCGCCATCTGGCGAAGGGTGTTGGTATCGGCGGGACCGAACTGCTGGCCGTTGACCATCACGAAATACGCTGCGGCCTGCGGAGCGGGAGGTGCCGGAGGGGTCTGACCCGGCATAGGCGGGGGTGTAGGAGCACCGGCCTGCGCTACCTGGTTGTTGAACGCATTGCCCATATTGCCCATCATCTGACCCATCTGACCGGCCATGCCGGACGCCATACCCATACCCATCATCATGCCGGCAGGGTTCATGCCGCCGCCTTCGCCCATGTTCATCGCGGACATCGAACCCAGGCTCTCCATACCGGTTTTCATCACGTCGCCTTGTACATCGACGGTGTGCGCTCCCAGGTATTCGCTCTCTGCGGCGAGATTACCGCGGATACCGGCTACAGAGGTTTGCATACGTTGTGCGTACTGGCCTTCTTCGCGCATACGTGCCAGCATATCTTCTTGGTGATCCAACTGGATATCCGCCATGCGGGCTGCCGACTGGTTGCGTATATTGGCGTCGGTAGCCATGGTGTTGCGCTGGATCTCGAAGGCCAACAGGGCGTTCTTCTCTTTCTCCAGGTTGAACAGGTGTGCCTGCTCCTCGGTGATACGCTGGAGAGCCTGATAGCTGTCAGAGCCTTGGTTGTAACGGATCTCGGAGAGCAGCACGTCTGCGGCGAAAATACCGAAACGGTGGGCTATCTTACCCTGGATACGGTTGAGGATATACGGACCAATCTGACCGATGAGCGAGTTGAAGTGCATCACGAAGATACCGGTGTCTTTCGGGGCATTGGCTATAATCTGCTGTACCTCCTGGGCTACCAGCGTCTTCATCTTGGCATACACCTCTTCCAGCGTGGTGTCGCTACCGCCCCAGGCCTCGAACATGTATTTGATATCTTCCGGGTTCTGCGAAACCTCAAACACAATCGAGCCGTCCACGGCTACCTCTACGTTATAAGCCTTGTACTCCGGCTCGGCGGGTACGACACGGAAGAACGGCAGGGTGAACTGCAGCTCCATGTTTTTGGCCAGGTTGATGAAATAGACCTCCGACTGGAACGGCGTTCCGCCTCCGTATGCAGCACCGATGATATTCGCCAGAACTGGCATGTTATCCGTCTTGATGGTGTCGTTATACGGGCCTTTGATCACGTCGTACTGGCCGTTGGTGTTGGGATAAAGGAAGATGGCCGCCTGACCCGGACGCACGTTCAGACTGCTGCCGGTGCGGAGGGCGTTCTCTTTCTTGGTGGAGTTGGCGTCTTGTCCTGCCGGACGCCATTTCCAGATGAGGAAATCTTTCTCGTCACAACGAATGGCATCCATCAGACCGCCTTCGTTCGTTTTCTTACCGAAACTGAAAAGTCCCATAATTGTATAGTATTAAAATTTCAAATCTCAAATCTCAAATCCGCTTATTTATAAGCGTTAATCACTTTCTCCAGCCGCTCCTGTACGCGTGCCTTGGAGTAATAACCGGTGTTGTTGGAGGCGAAATGCAGTGCTTTCTTCGCGATGAACGTTTGCGCCGGACCCAGCAAACCGGCTTGGCACATCAGGTTCACGCACTCCTCCATATAGTCGTAGTACTCTTTGTCCGTCGGCTTGGACTCTACGTTGATGTACTCCTCCGCCTGGTCGTAGTCGCCTGCGGAGAGCAGGTAGTTGTACAGACCGCGGTTCAGATCACCGGTGTACTGCCCCTGCCCGTAGTACTCCACCAGCGATTTGGCGTCATCCCACATGCCGGCGTCGAAATACTTGCTCAGCAGCGTGACGTAACCTTCGATGACGTCGTCTTTGTCCTTCTTGTATCCTACAATGAAGTTACGCGCCTGCTTGAGATTGTCTTTGTCCACCGCTTTGGTGACAGCCGTCACGCAGCGGTCGGCGTTATTGGCGGCAGTGTCGCGGAAGGCGATCAGCAGTCCGCCGCCTACTATCAGCGCTACGACGATACAGGCGGCAGTCACTAACAGTTTCATATGCTCGGTCAGCCAGTTCTTGCGGGCCTGTTTGCCTTTCTGCTGCTCGATAGAAGCGTATAACGCATCGAACTCATCCGCAAAACGCTTCAGCTGCGGGTCGTTCGGGAACGACACTTTGATCTTCTCAATCAACTCCTGGTACTTGGTCATGTACGCCTCCGAGAGAGGGTTGTCCAGTTTCTTGATACGCGGCTTCAGTGCCGTAGCGAACTCCAACAGGTCTGCCTTGGAGTTCGGCAGCGGGAAAGTCTCGATAGCCTGGCACTTGTCCTCGTCGTACTCCAGCTCCGCCAACATCGTAGCCAGCAGAACGGAACTGCTGTTGGCCGAAATCTCGCTGAATTCATAACCGCATTTCGGGCATACGGACGCCGATTCTGGAACTACAGCACCGCATTGAGGACAGTGTTGCAGTTCGCCTCCTTTTGTCTTGTAATCACTCATGGTAAATATATGTAATTGTGTTAAAAATGCAATATAGTATCTCTATATCCGGCGCAAAGGTACGAAAATATTTTTATATATGCAAATAAATTGTGCATTTTGTGCGCAAAAATCCATTTTTTAACAATAATTACATAAAAAGAGCACACAACCAAAGTCATGTGCTCTCTAATCCGGATTCTATCCGGTTAAAATTTGTAACGGACACCGATACCCAGACCGCCGCCGTACAAGTCATACCCGAATGCGGCTTTCTCGCTGTTGAAAGCTACACCCAGCGTCGGACGGAAATCAATCGAGAGCTGCATCGGGAACCAGAAATCGTACTCGATACCGATACGGCCGGCTGCTCCTATAAAACCGTAGTCGAACTTGAATCCGGTCTGTACGGCACCACCGACACCCATGTACCAGTGCCACTCACCCTTCTCTTCCCAGGGTACGGTAGCGTTGAACGGATCAATCCAGTCATACGTACAAGCGGCCTCCAGACCATAGAAACCCGGTACACCGACTTCCAACTGAACCATGTTCGACTCACCTAAACCGTGTTGGTAGGAAAACTCCACACCATAACCGATACGTCCACCGATTGCACGAGGTTGTGCGTATGCTGCCAGGCTGGCTACAGCCAGAACAGCAATCAAAAGATATTTTTTCATTTTGTTGTTAAATTTAATTGGTTTATACTCCACTATGAAAGGCTACCAATTAGCAGCCTTTCATGGTTTTAATTATTTGTCGTCATCACGTCCCTTCCTCCCTCTCCTTGGCGAGTGAAGGGCTCCGCCCGATTGGATGTCCGGTGGACATCCATAGAACCTCTTGGGGAGAGGTGTTTTACTTGTTCAGTGCCAGAGCTACATTGACTGCGCAGGCAACGGTGCAACCTACCATCGGGTTGTTTCCGATGCCGAGGAAGCCCATCATCTCTACGTGTGCCGGAACGGAGCTGGAACCTGCGAACTGTGCGTCGCTGTGCATACGGCCGAGCGTATCGGTCATACCATAGGAAGCAGGTCCCGCAGCCATGTTATCCGGGTGCAGCGTACGGCCGGTACCGCCGCCCGAAGCAACGGAGAAGTACGGCTTGCCGGCGAGGATACGCTCTTTCTTGTACGTACCTGCTACCGGGTGCTGGAAGCGCGTCGGGTTGGTGGAGTTACCGGTGATGGATACATCCACGTTCTCGTGCCAGAGGATAGCTACGCCCTCGCGTACGTCATCTGCACCGTAGCAGTTCACTTTCGCACGCGGACCGTCGCTATACGCTTTCTTGCGCACGATCTTCAGTTCGCCCGTGAAATAGTCGAACTCGGTCTGTACATAAGTAAATCCGTTGATACGGCTGATAATCATAGCAGCGTCTTTGCCCAGACCGTTCAGGATGCAGCGGAGCGGGTTCTTACGAACTTTGTTCGCCATCTCGGCAATCTTGATAGCGCCCTCAGCAGCTGCGAAAGACTCGTGGCCTGCCAGGAATGCAAAGCACTGTGTCTCCTCGCGGAGCAGACGGGCAGCGAGGTTACCGTGACCGATACCTACCTTGCGGTCGTCAGCTACGGAACCCGGGATACAGAATGACTGCAGACCGATACCGATAGCCTCGGCAGCGTCAGCGGCGTTCTTGCAGCCTTTCTTCAGCGCGATAGCGGTACCTACTACGTAAGCCCATTTCGCGTTCTCAAAACAAATACGTTGGGTCTCCTCGCATGTCTGATAAGGATCGAGGCCGTATTGCTCGCAAATCTGGTTAGCCTCCTCAATGGAAGCGATACCGTTAGCGTTCAGAGCGGCGAGAATCTGTTTCTCGCGGCGGTCTTGCGACTCAAATTTTACTTCACGAATCATAGTCTCTCCTCCTTAGTTTTTGCGTGGATCAATCGATTTAACTGCACCTTGCTCTTTGGTTGTGCGGCCGTAGGTACCGGTAACGCTCTTGAGCGCTTCGTCAGCGGGAACACCCTTCTTGACAGCGTCCATGAACTTGCCCATGTGTACGTACTCGTAACCGCAAACCTCGTTGTCCTCATCGAGGAACTCCTTGGTGATATAACCTTCGGTGAGCTGCAGGTAACGCACGCCCTTAGCCTTGGTGGAATACAGCGTACCGCACTGGGAAACGAGTCCTTTTCCGAGGTCCTCAAGACCGGCACCGATGGCCAGACCGCCCTCCGAGAACGCACTCTGCGTACGACCGTAAACGATCTGCAGGAACAACTCGCGCATAGCGGTGTTGATAGCGTCGCAAACGAGGTCGGTGTTCAGCGCCTCCAGAATCGTCTTGCCCGGCAGAATCTCTGCAGCCATAGCAGCGGAGTGGGTCATACCCGAACAACCGATGGTCTCAACGAGTGCCTCCTCGATAACACCGTCTTTTACATTCAGACTCAGCTTGCAGCAACCCTGTTGCGGTGCGCACCAGCCGATACCGTGCGTCATACCCGAGATGTCCTTGATCTCCGTAGCCTTCACCCATTTGCCCTCTTCGGGAATAGGCGCCGGTCCGTGCTTCGGACCCTTCGCTACCACGCACATTTCTTGTACTTCTTTCGAATAAATCATGTGTCTAAAATTATTGATTGTTAGTATTTTTTGTTTCTTACCCGTTTTATATTAGTGTATTGTTTATTTGCCTCTTTGTCGTTATATTTGGCGGGCTTTGTTCGTTAGGTCGGATATTATCCGACGTTTATTCTCCGTGCCACACATTTTGCGCTGCAAAATTACTACAAAAAATTGATATATGCAAGTGTTCGGACGTTTTTTCCTGAAAAATGTGCTTTTTGTATGCTAAAATTTGCATAATTGAGAAAACACCCCCTGTTGAAGGAGTGTCTCCGCGGCTTCGTCATCGCTTCTATCCGCCACTTTGTCTATTGCGTCCGAATTGCATTCGGACATAGCCAAACGCGCCGTCCCGCCCGCTTCGTGCTCAATGCGGATGCAACCTCTTCTTTGTATTCCACCCGATGCCATCGGGCATAAAAAATAGCGGCGACAAAAAAGCCGCCACTTAATCTATCCGCCAATTTTTGCAGATTTTAGATAGTAGATTATTTCTTTGTAGCAACCAAGGTTATGGAGCCGGAAATAGTACCACTTTTGCCTTGACTATTTGCAATTCCATTAACATTAGCTAAGCAGGTTACCGTATTTCCGTTTTTGACTGCCGGCTGGTAATTGAAAGTAATTTGCATGGAAACGCCATTACTATTTTCGTTGATCGTAGTCGGATTTAATATCAATGTGTTACCGGAAACAGAACCATCCACATCAGCAACTATGTCACCTGTCAGTTTTATTTGATTTCCTGTTCCTACTTTTTCACAATATATTGTTCCTTTTCCCTCCATTGGAATGGTTCCTGAAGCTGTGCCATCAACATATAAGGTGGCACTTCCTGTTTGAGTGAAGGAATATTCTCCTACAAACGTGTCGCGAGAATCAACCTCTTGATTGCAAGAAGCGAACACAAAACCGATAAATGCCATCAATACAAAGCAAATATTCTTTTTCATTTCTTTTGTTTGGCGGTTATATCCCATCGCCTCGTCGGTTTTTGATAAGTAATTTGTTATTTAAAGTACACAAAAAACGTGAACTTTTTGCATTTCTATATTGGTTCGTTCGGGCTACCACACCCACAGTTTCCAAATATGCAGAAAAGCCCACGCTATAAACGTGAGCGTTTCGCCTATTCTCGGAAAACTGTAATTCAAGTTGTGGTAGTTTGAACGAATCCTCAAATAAAGCAAACGCTTATTTTATCCATTAGCGCAACGCCTTGCGCTTGTCCTTGCTGTTTTACGTCGGCAAGCGACAACCACGATTAACCCTCGTGGCGAGGTAATATGCTATTTTCCTATTTCGTACAGGTATTCTGGAGCAAGATCTGCCCCGTTTGCCCATTCGATAGTAACAGGTGTGAGGGCATATTGTATAAACTGCTCTTTGTCGCGCAAAGAGCCAAATACCTCGCCATGAAGGAGAGGCTCTAAATCAACCACCTTGTGCGCTCCATCACTAAAAGTAAGCGCCAAACGGTAATCGCCTTGATAATCAACGTCTTTTACGCGTAACATAGTTTTACTATTTTAAAGGTTCTATTCTTCCTATCTGCTTGCCGTCCTGCGCTCTTTCCCATAGAGAAAGAATCTCTTGTTCGTGCAGGTCTATCCATTGATTTACTTTGCTAATCACTTTTGCTGGGGCTTGCCCATCTACTATTCTATCCAGTACGCTAATGCTGCATTCATAGTCGCCATATGTAAAGTGTACATGAGGCGGATTATGGTCTTTCCAATAAAGACAAATGATAATTCCATAAAAGCGGCTGATTTCAGGCATGATATTTCCGTTTTAATGATTTAGCGCCGCAAAATTACTACAAAAAATTGATATATGCAAGTGCGCGCGCGTTTTTCTTGCAAAAAAATGTAGTTTTTGAATGCCAAAATTTGCATATTCGAAAAAAAAGCAGTATCTTTGTACCGCTTTTCTGAAACAAGTGCTCAATTCTGGCACATATTGATTTTTTACGGATATTTTACGAAAATTAGTGCGTGATTAGTGCGTGATAAGTGTGGGATAAGTACGCGATAAGTCTGTCATTATAAGAGTTTTTGCCGACTTTTTATCGACCTATTCCCATGGCATACTGAATTCCTCGACGGATTTCTCTCCCTTTTCCTGGGAAATGGTCGGGGAGGGGTGATAAACGGCTTTGATACTGTCGCACACCCCTCTCGGATTGCGCAGCAACGGCCTTGTGGAGTAGAAACACTCGCCGGTGATCTCCGGGATGGTGCGGTTGAGACGCATCTGGCGTGAGATCTCGTTGCCGGTAGCCCAGGGATTAGCCTTACCGCTTTCGACTTTCGACTTTTGACTTTCGGCTAACCGGTACGGAGCCATACCGATATACAGCTTGCATTTGGTGCCGCGCACCTCGTTCGCCCACCAGTGCGCAAGGACTTCGTAATCAGCCGCTTTCTTGCCTATCTCCCAATAGAGCTGCGGCAGGATATAGTCAATCCAGCCTTCTTTGATCCAGAGCCTTGTATCGGCGTATAAATCGTCGTAATTGGTGATGCCGGCCTGTGTGGCCGAACCTGTGGAATCCACGCTCATATTCCTCCATACGCCGAAAGGCGAGATACCGAACTCCACCGAGTCCTTGCACTCACGGATGGTACGGCTGATGTCTTGGATGGCCATGTTCACGTTGTTCCTCCGCCACTCGTGGATGTCGGTGAAACCCCGCGGGTACTTGGCGAAAGTGCTACTATCCGGCAACGGCTGTTTGCCGGCAGGGTAGGGGTAGAAATAATCGTCCATGTGAATAGCCTGGATGTCGTAACGCTGTACAATATCCTGCACAATCGTGCATATCCAGTCGCGTGTCACGTCCAGACCCGGGTCGAAATACCACTGTTTGTTGTACTCCCAGAACCATTCCGGATGACGCCGCCATATATGGTCGGCGCATAACATGGACGTGTCCGTCTTCGCCAGATTCACCCGGTACGGATTGAGCCACACATGCACCTCCATCCCCCGTTGATGCGCTTGCTCAATCGTCCATTGCAAAGGATCCCAAGTGAGCGAAGATCCTTGTGTGCCGGTTAACCAATGCGAACTCGGTTCGAAAGAACTACGGTAAAGGGCATCCGCAGTCGGTCTAACCTGAAAAATAATAGCATTCAATCCCAAACTATGGAGCGAGTCTAACAGAAACGTCATCTCGTGTTGCTGGGTAGCAGAGTCTCCTATCGCAGCTTCGGAAGGCCAGTCAATATTCGCCACGGTCGCAATCCATGCTCCGCGGAAGGGCATAAGACCGCCTTCGGCTGACAGAGTACAGACCGCTATCGCTGACAGAATACAGACCAAATATGTTTTAAATAATCGTGCCATTCTCTACGTGGAAAATTTTGGCATTTTCGTTGGGTTTGAGGATGTCGGTGAGGTGTTGACGGTCGGTATCGGTGATAAAAATCTGCCCGAAATCGTCGCTTTGCACCATCTCTACAATCCGTTCCACGCGCTCGCTGTCCAGCCGGTCAAATATATCATCCAGCAGCAGAATCGGCTTCCTTTGTCCTTTGTCCTTCGTCCCTTTGTCACTTAGATATAGTGCCTGTGCCAGTTTCATGGCGAGAACAAAAGTGCGTTGCTGACCTTGCGAACCCACTTGTTTCAGCGGCCACTCGCCAAGCCTCATATCCAAATCATCCTTATGCGGCCCTTGACTCGTCCAACCGAGTATCAGATCCCGTTGTCGAGTCTTGATATACGCCTCTCGCAGATCGCGGTCTTGGAGTTGAGAAATATAGCGGAGATTCGGAATCTCTGCTGAGTCGCTAATCTGTGCGTATGTCCTCGCAAAATAGGGGTTGAAAGCCTCAAAGAACTTTGTTCTTGCCTTAAAAATATACTCCGCCGGCTCCACCATCTGCCATTCCAGCACTTCCAGCAAATCATCCGGACAGGGCCCATCGGCATATTGCTTCAGCAACGCATTTCGTTGCTTCAATAACGCATTGTATTTTGTTAAGCAGTCCAGATATCTGCGGTCTAATTGCGAAATCACTACGTCCATAAACCGCCGTCTCTCGTCCGAGCCTTCGTCAATCAACTGTTGGTCGCTCGGACTGATCATCACTAACGGAATCAACCCGATATGATCAATCAACCGCGGATAGTCTTTCTTATCTTTCCTGAACTGCTTCTTCACGCCCTTGCGCAACCCGCAAGAGATCGTAAACGCCTTCTTTGTACCTTGTACTTCGTCACTTTGTCCCTTATATACCCCTTGCACCATTGCCATCTGTTCGCCGTGGGTGATATTCAGACTGTCCTGGCTCGTGAACGCCGACTTAGCAAAACTCAGAAGATAGATTGCGTCCAGCACATTCGTCTTTCCTTGTCCGTTGAGACCCACGAAACAGTTGAGTTTGGGCGAAAACTCCAAACTCGCCTCGCGGATATTGCGGTAGTTGATGATATTGAGGGATTGTAAAATCATCTGGTCCACTAGTCTACTAGTTTACTAGTTTACTAGTTTATTGGTTTATTGGTTCATTAGGCGTAAAGTTCTACATCCTCCTTGGTTATCTTCGCTCCTGCGAGGATGATGAGCCGCTCCACGACATTCCTCAGCTGCCGGATGTTACCCGTCCATTGTTTCTGTTGCAGGGCTTTTATCGCCTCCGGCTCAAAGGCCTTGACGGCAATACCCTCCTCGCTGCAAATCTGTGCCGCGAAAAAGTCCACTAATAACGGAATATCTTCGATGCGCTCGTTGAGCGACGGTACATGAATAGGAATGACATTGAGGCGGTGGAAAAGGTCCTCGCGGAAGTTGCCTTCGGCAATCTCTTTTTGCAAATCCTTGTTCGTTGCCGCCAGCACCCGGACGTTCACTTTGATGGCTTTGTCCGAACCGACACGCGTGATCTCGCTCTCTTGCAGCGCCCGCAGCACCTTGGTCTGCGCGGCAAGACTCATGTCTCCTATCTCATCGAGGAAGAGCGTTCCTCCGTCGGCCTGCTCGAACTTGCCCGCACGGTCTTTGACCGCTCCGGTGAACGAGCCTTTCATATGTCCGAAGAGTTCGCTCTCAATTAGTTCCGACGGAATAGCGGCGCAGTTGACTTCAACCATCGGACCGGCGGCACGTGCCGAGTTCTCGTGTATCAGATGCGCTACCACTTCTTTGCCGGTGCCGTTCGGACCGGTGATGAGTACGCGTGCCTCGGTAGGCGCTACCTTATTTATTATTTCGCGCACGTGTGTGATAGCTGCGCTCTCGCCGATCATCTGCGGTCCTTTGGAGGCTACGCGTTTGCGGAGCTGTCTGGTCTCTTGTTTGAGGGTTTTGGACTCCAGTGCGTTCTTGGTGGTGATGAGAATACGGTTGAGGTCCAAGGGTTTGAGCAAGAAATCATATGCCCCCATTTTGAGCGCCTGCACCGCCGTCTCTACGTCTCCGTGCCCGCTGATCATCACTACCGGACAGTCTATGGACTCTTCGCTTTCGACTTTTGACTTTCGACTTTCTACTATTTTCTCCAGCACCTCCATCCCGTCCATCTCCGGCATCTTGATGTCGGTGAAAATCAGGTCGTACGCTTTGGCTTGCGCCATCTCCAGACCCTGCTTGCCGTTCTCCGCTACATCCACCTCGTGGCCTTCATCTGCCAAAATCTCTTTCAGCGTGTTGCGGATACCGCGTTCGTCGTCTATAATCAGTAGTTTTGCCATAAAACTCAATTTTGGTGCAAAATTACAAAAAAAAAATTAGATATACAAAGTTTTCTGCAAAAAAGAGAAAAAACGTTTTTTTATTTGCACATGTCAAAATTATTTCGTACCTTTGCGCCGAAAATGGGATAATCGGAAAAGTATATGTTTTAGAGCATAATTTTTTTACACAAATAACCTAATTATTCATTTAATTCATTAAATCATGAAAAAGTTTTTTACTTTGATTGCAGCCGTGCTTTTCACCGGCGGTATGATGGCTGCTGATTTGCTGAACATTGATTTTACCAAGGGGCAAGGCGCTTGGACAATCAATGATGTCAACAAAGACACTCTGGGCTATGTATGGAAACAAGACGCTCAGTACGGAATGAAGGCTACGGCTTATGTAAAAGCAGCTCATGCAACTGAGAGCTGGCTTATCTCGCCGGCTATTGACATGACCAATGTTGCAGATGCAAAGCTCCTTTTCTCGCAGGCTCTTAACAAGGGTGATGTTTCTTCCGTGTCTGTGCGTGCCAAAGCAGGTGAGGGAGATTGGACCGTCCTGACTGTAGTTCCGATGCCTGCTGGAAACAACTGGAATTTTGTTGATTCAGAAGCTGAGTTAAAAGACTTTGCAGGCAAAGCAAATGTGCAGATTGCATTTGTCTATACTTCCACTGCCACCAGTGCTGCTACTTGGGAGATTAAGACAGTCGTCGTTAATGATGGTGTCGTTACTCCGGGTACAATAGCAGATGTAGTCTTCACTAGCACAGAATTCAATGGCCAAGGAACTTCCGGTACCGGTAGCGAAGTTACAGCTACCAAAGATGGTGTGACTTTTACTTGCAGCAAAGCTTATGGAGATCAATATGGTGTTCGTTGCTACAAAAATAGCACTGTAACGATTACCTCTACAACCGAGCAGATAGGTAAGATTGTCTTTGATTTTGCTACCGTCAGTGGCAAGACTTACGATGGCGGTGGTATGGCTTCTGAGATTGTCGTAAATGCTAAAACTTGGTCTTTGACGATGGCAGACCAAGCCCGAATGAACAAGATTTCTATCTTCTTTGGTGAGTACGAGAAGCCGGAGGTGCCTGTAGTTGATACGATTAAGGCTACTGTAGCAGAAGCTCTCGCGGTCGGTAAGAATATTGGTGATGGCAAAACGACTGACAATTACTATCTCATCGAAGGCTATGTTACTGCGCTGACTAACAATAAAGGCGAGGCTACAGAAGATGGTGGTTGGGAGCAATACAAGAATCAATGTATGTGGCTTTCAGACACTAAAGACGGAGGCACAACCCAGGAAACCGCATTCTTTGTATATCAGGGCGTGGCTTCTGAGCAGGTTACCAAGGGTGCGAAAGTTAGCTTGGTTTGCCAAATCAAGAACTACAAAGGCATGATTGAAAATGCTACTTCCAAGCCGGCTCTTACTATTCTTGAGAAGGGCGAGGCTCCCGTGATACCGACTATGGATACTATCTCGGTAGCAGATGCTTTGAAGATTGGTTATGACCTGCTGGATAACGCTGTAACTCCTAAGAAATATGTTATTGAGGGTTATGTTTCTTCGATTGAAAATTATTATGACACCGCATATAACAACGAGACTTTCTGGATTGCAGACGAGAAGGGTAGTACTGCCGCTTCTAACGCAGACGGTGCATTCTATGTATATCGTGGCAAACCGGATACTAAGAAGGAGATTGGTGTGGAGGCTCACGTATACGTAACAGTATACATTACCAAATTCTCTAGAGAGTGCAAAGAACCGGTTATCGAGAACTCCAAAACAGCAGATGTAACGGTTATTGAGCAAGGTAAAGAGGAGACAATTGAGTCTATCTCTGTAGCTAAAGCTCTGGAGATTGGTAATGCGATGGAGCAAGGACAAGCTACTCAGTTCCGCTATGAGATTACCGGTTATGTATCGGCTATTGACGTTCCGTATTCCGAGCAATACAAGAACGAGACTTTCTGGATTACCGATGCTGCTAATGAAAGAACCAGCGATAAGACGAAAGCATTCTATGTATATCGTGGTAAACCGGCTTCTGAGAAAGAGATTGGTCTGGGGGCCAAGGTGAAGATTACTTGCAAAATCAAAAACTTCAAGGGTACTATCGAGAATGATGGTATGGGTATTGCTTTTGAGGTATTAGAAGAGGGGGTAGCTCCTGTTATTGATACTATCACCACGGTTGAAGCTATTGAGATTGGTATGGCTTTGGAAAATAATGCCTATTCCGAGGACATTTATGTAGTGGCAGGTTATGCAATAAAAGCATATGCACCGGATAGCTGCAAGACTAGTCAAAATGTGTATATGTCTAATGATCCGTATGCAAAAATGGGTGATTTCTATGCTTACAGTTGTTCTCCGGACAGCTTAATTAAGGATGGCGATTACTTCTATGTGATTGGTAAAATCCAAAAGTACGTAGGCTCATCAAAGACTACTATTGAGATTAGCAACGCTGCTGCTACTCACATGGAGGCTCCGAAGGTACAGCGTATCACGGTACCTGAAGCTCTGGAAATCGGTGGCGGCGTACAGTCCTTCATTATGGCCGAAGAAGCAACAGCTACTACCGGTAGTTTCTATATCAACTATGCAAATATCGCTGCTCCGGGCGCAGCAGCACACGACTATGTAGGCGTAGTTGGCTTTATCGAGAAAGACGCCGATCAGTATATCCTGATTACCAACGGTCAGGCTACTATCAATCCGGCAGAGGGTATCGAGCATATCAACATAAATGCTCCGAAGGCGCAGAAAGTCCTCATGGACGGCGTGATCTATATCGTCCGCGACGGTAAGATCTTCAACCTCCAGGGCGCACAAGTTCGCTAATCCACGGACTCCGGTTCGTAGATTAGAACCGTGCTTGAATAATAAATAATGAAGGGACGCAGGCCACTGCGCCCCTTTTTCTTATGTGAGGTGAAAGACGAAATGGGGAGAATTGCAAACTGTACTTTACAAAGAAATTTTTGTTGCGTGAAAAGTTTCCGAGTTTCTTGCGCATTTCAAAAAAATGTACTACCTTTGTGCGCTTTTTGGAATGTGTGTTATGTCAGAAAATCAAAAATTACATATTATCAAGACGGCCGGCGAGATGTTCTTTCGTCTCGGCATCCGTAGTGTCTCAATAGATGATATCTGTCGGGAGTTGGGGATGTCCAAGAAGACCTTTTATGTCTATTTCCCTTCCAAGGACGAGCTCGTGGCACAATTATTGCACAGCAACGTTGCTTACATCTCCTCCAAGATGGAAGAACTGCTGCAGATGAAAGACTTCCGCAAGCTGGTTGCCAGATTCGTCAAGCGTCAGGAGGCAGAGAAAAGCGACGTGCGGCGTGTGCCGCAACTGGTCTATGACCTCAAGAAATATTACCCGCGCCAGTTTGCGGATTTCCAACAGGAGTGCTTTGTGACCCAGAAGAATTATATCAAGGCTTACTTGGAGCAAGGTCAGCAGGAAGGTCTCGTGCGTGCGGACCTTAATATAGAGTTGGCGGCGGTGCTCCTGGAGAAACTGCACAACGATGCAATCAATGATTTTGAGGTGATAGAAAGTCATGGACACAATATGCACCAGTTGGAACACACCGCAATGGATATCTTCGTTCGCGGAATATTGAGTGAAGAAGGGCTTGCTCTCTACCACGGAAAGGCATAGCCCATAGAACACCTGTACATTAAAACAACAAAATAATATGAAGAAAACAGTTATTCTACTACTATCAGTGCTTGTCATGACTACCGCTATGATGGCGGAGGACCATGTGATGGCGGCTACCCGCGGTGCTTCCCAGAACGCCGCAGAGGCGGCTCCGAAGGCTCTGAGTCTGTCGCTCAAGGAAGCGCAGGACTACGCGGTGAAGCAGAACCGCACCCTTAAAAACGCCTCGCTGGCTGTGCAGGAGGCCTACGCCCAACGGTGGCAGACCATCGCTTCGATGCTGCCGCAAGTGGACGGATCCTACGCTTACAGCAACTATCTGGGCTATAGTGCTACCATGAGTACCGCCATGGGGTCGTTTAATATCAACATGCCCAACCAGGGATCCCTTGGCGTTACCGCAGCGGTAGGGCTGAACGGACAGGGTATCGTAGGTGCGCTGCTGAACAACGTAGCGATAGACATGAAGAAGATTGCGCTTGAGAAATCCGAGTCGGAACTCCGCAGCAGCATCATGAGCGCGTATGTATCCGTGCTCGCCTTGCAGAGTATCTCGAACCTTCTGGACTCCAGCCTGCTGAATATTCAAAACCTGGAGCAAATTACCCAGAATACCGTCAATGCCGGCGCTGCCGAGCAGACCACGGCGGACCAGATACGCGTGCGTGTCAACACCCTCAAGAACTCCATCAACACCCAGCGCCGTAACGTAGAATTGGCTACCAACAGTCTCAAGGTGCTGCTGGACGTGCCGGTGGAGACCGAGTTGGCGCTCACGGAGCCTATCGACGAGGTCCTCTCGCCCGAGCGCGTACTGAACCTCCTGAGCCAGAACTTCGCCATCGAGGACAACCTCAACTACCAGCTCCTTGCCAAACAGGTGGAACTGGCGAAACGCAATGTGCATATGGCGGGCTGGGCGTACGGTCCGACAATCGCGCTGGCTTATAACTACACCAACCAGCAGTACTACGGCGAAGGCGGTATGCGTATGACCCCGCCGAACGTCATACAGGTGTCCGTGAAGATGCCTCTCTGGTCGTCCGGCAAGCGTGCTGCGGGCGTAGTAGAGAAAAAGATAGCCCTCGAAGAGGCGAAAAACACCCTCTCCGAGACTACCGACAACCTCGCTATCCAGTACCGCCAGTTATGCTTCAACCTCACCAACGCGTATGAGACCTACCTAAACGAGAAAGAGAACATAGAGGTCACGCAGCGTGTCTTTAACTCTGCTACGGAGAAATTCAAATGGGGTGCTGCATCGAACCTGGAGCTCACCAATGCCTCCAACGACCTCATTAACGCGCAATCGACCTACGTGCAGGCAATGCTGGAGCTGATCAATGCGCAGGCTGAACTGGAAGAGTTTTTGAATAAATAATATTAGTTATATATGAAAAAGAACATTATTTTTGCACTTGCAGCCCTGGCGCTTATGGGCTGTAGCAGTAAAGAGACAACCGCTACGCAGGAAGACGAGCGCGTGGAGCAGGTACGCACCACCGTTCTTCAGCCGCGTGAGATAGAGCGCGAGATTTCTGTTTCCACCAACCTCCAGGGCTACCTCACGCAGAACGTGGCACCCTCTCTCACCGGAAAGATTGAGCATATCTATTGCGAGGTGGGGGACAAAGTGAGCAAAGGTACCGACCTTGTTCGCATGGACCAGACCCAGTACAAGACCACCAAGATCTCGATGGCGAACCTTGAGGTGGAGAAGAACCGTATTACCCAGCTGCTCCGTTCCGGTTCGGCTACGCAGCAGCAGTACGACCAAATCACCACCCAGTATAACTCTACCAAAGAGCAACTGGAGTTTCTGGAGCAGAACACGTATGTCAAGGCTCCGTTTGCCGGTGTTATCTCTGCCAAAAACTATGAGGACGGCGAGCTCTACGGCGGCCAGCCGATACTGATTCTCACCCAGATAGACAAACTCAAAGCGCTGGTGGCTATCCCCGAGACCTATTTCCCGCTGTTTAAAGAAGGCATGAAACTGACGCTGGCTTCGGAGATTTATCCCGGACAGACTTTCCCCGCTACGGTAGAGATCGTGTATCCGACGATTGATCCGTCGAGCCACACGTTCCAGTGCAAGATCGTTATTCCGAACACGAAGAACCTCCTTCGTCCGGGTATGTACGTGACGACGACTATTGGTCTGGGCAAGGCGAACGCGATTGTAGTGCCCTACCAGAGCGTAGAGAAACTCGTCGGAGCCAACGACCGTTATGTCTTCATCGTGGAGGACGGCCGCGCAAAACGTGTAGCAGTGGAATTGGGTCAGCGTTTCGACCAGGATATAGAAATCATCGCTCCGGAGATCAAAGCCGGTGTTGAGTTCGTCACCACCGGCCAGCACAAACTCGTGGACGGCGTGAAAGTGAATGTGGTAGAATAACTAGTTATACTAGATCAACTAGTTCAACTAGATAAACTAGAGAATTTATGAGCATTTATAAATCAGCAATCGAAAAACCGGTAACCACCGTCCTTATCTTTGTGGCGGTGATTGTTATCGGTATATATAGTTTCCTTAAACTGCCGATTGACCAGTTCCCTGAGATGGATCCGCCGTATATAACGGTCATGACCACCTATCCCGGTGCGTCGGCTTCTGAGATGGAAACGAATGTCACCAAGATCATGGAGAACGCCCTGACCTCCGTCGATCACCTCAAACACATCACTTCGCAGTCCAAGGATAATATCTCCGTGGTGGAGCTGGAGTTGGAGTGGGGTAGTAACATGGAAGAGGCGGTGAACGACGTGCGTTCGTTCGTGGATATGGCGGCGAACAACCTGCCAGACAACTGCGCCAAGCCGGTGATCTTCAAGCTATCGACCTCAACGATGCCGATAGCCATGTATTCCATTACCGCTGACGAGACCTACGCGGGTCTGGACAAGATTCTCAACGACGAAGTGGTGCCGCAGTTGAACCATATTGACGGTATCGGAAATATCTCCCTCTCGGGTGCGCCGGAACGCTATGTCTATGTCAATATCGACCAGGAGAAACTCGATGCCTACGGCATAACCCTGGAGCAGGTGGGGCAAGTCGTTTCGGCGAACAACCTCAACCTCTCTTCGGGTACGATCAAGATGCCGCAGGAGCAGTACCAGATGCAGGTGCGTTCGGAGTACATCGAGTCCTCCGAGATCGAGAACCTCATGGTAGCTATGACGCCGCAAGGTCAGCAGGTCTTCATCCGCGATATAGCGACGGTCAAGGATACCATCAAGGACCTCGCCCTGGACGAGAAGACCAATGGCCGTGAGGCGGTGCGTCTGATCATCGCCAAGCAGACAGGTGCTAACACCGTGCAGGTCTGCCGCGACGTGCGTGCAGCACTGGCGAAGATACAGAAACAGCTGCCGACGGACGTGAAGATAGAGCAGATCTACGACTCCTCGGAGAATATCCAGAACTCCATCAACTCCCTCGAAGAGTCGGTGCTTTACGCCCTCCTCTTCGTCGTGCTCGTCGTGCTCTTCTTCCTCGGCAAATGGCGTGCTACCATCATTATCGGTATCACGATTCCTATTGCCCTCATCGTGGCGTTTATCTACCTCGGTATGGCGGATTCGAGTCTGAATATCATCTCCCTCTGTTCGCTCACCATCGCTATCGGTATGGTGGTGGACGATGCGATCGTGGTCTTGGAGAATATCACCCGTCACGTGGAGCGCGGCGAGGACCCGCACGAGGCGGCAATTTATGCGACGAATGAGGTGTGGATCTCCGTCATCGCTACTACGCTCGTGCTCGTAGTGGTATTCGTGCCGCTGACGATGTTGAACGGTATGGCGGGAATCATGTTCCACGAGCTCGGATGGATAGTGACGGTAGTCTGCTGTACCTCTACCCTCGTGGCTATCTCGCTCACGCCTATGCTCTGCTCCAAACTGCTGAAAGCCAAGAAAGTGCATGTCGATGAAAAAGGCAATCTGGTGGACGATGAGGCAGGCAAGAAAGGCTGGTATGACCGTACGGTGGTGCACATGCTTGACGTCATTGACGAGTATTACGCCAAGTCGCTGGGTTGGTGTCTGCGTCACAAAGCGTTCACTTTCCTTATCCTTATCGCGTTCTTCGCCGCTTCTCTGATTCCTGTCTTCATGGGCAAGATCGGTACGGACTTCATGCAGGAGCAGGATAATGGTCGTCTGTCCGTGACCGTCAAGCTGCAACGCGGTACGCGTATCGAGGAGACCCTCAAGACCGCCCGCAAGTTGGAGGCACGGTTTGTGGAACTCGTTCCGGAGATACAACTGATTAACACCTCCGCCGGTTCCAACGACGATGCTTCTATCGCAGCTCTCTTCTCGTCCACGATGAACAACAAGATCCAGATGACCATCCGTCTGCCTAAGAAATGGGAGCGTGACCGCGACATCTGGACTCTTGCAGAGATTCTCCGTCAGGAGATGGCGAAATACCCGGAAATCAACGAGTACCAGTGTGCTGTTTCATCTGGCGGTCCAGGCGGCGATATCACGGTGGACTTGGAGATCTACGGTTATGATTTCGATAAGACTTCCCAGTTGGCGGAGCAGTGCCGTCAGTTGATCTCCCAACTGCCCGGTGCCCGCGACGTGAATATCAGCCGTGAGGACGACCGTCCGGATATCAAGATCACCGTCGATAAGGAGAAAGCCTCCCGTCTGGGGCTCTCCTCGGCTACTCTCTCCACCTACCTCCGTAACCGCGTAGCGGGTATGTCCTGCGGTTACCTCAAGGAGGACGGCTCGGAGTACGATATCGTCGTGCGTCTTGAGGAGGATGACCGCAACTCTATCTCGGATATCCTCAACCTCTCCATCCCAACTGCTACCGGCAAGTCCGTCAAACTGACCGAAGTAGCTTCCGTCGGTGAGTACTGGGCACCGCCTACCATCGAGCGTAAGGCGCGTCAGCGTATCGTCACCGTCAAGGCTACGCCGTACAACACTACCCTTGGCGAACTTGCGAAAGCGATTGAGACGGAGGTCATCCCGCAACTTGACATCCCGGTAGGTTACTCCACCCATATCGGCGGTGATGTCGAGACCCAGCAGGACACGTTCCACGACATGATCCTTCTCGGTCTGATGATTATCATGCTTGTGTATATCGTCATGGCGTCGCAGTTTGAGTCGCTCCGTATGCCGGCGATCATCATGTTCACGATTCCGTTTGCCCTCTCGGGTGTTGTCATCGCCCTTTGGCTCACCGGCCGTTCGCTGGATATGATTGGTGCCCTCGGTCTGGTGCTTCTGGTGGGTATCGTCGTCAAGAACGGTATCGTGCTCGTGGACTATATCAACCTCATGCGTGAGCGTGGATACGAGCTTAATCAGGCTATCCAGATGTCGGGTCGGAGCCGTATCCGTCCTGTCCTCATGACGGCGTTCACTACCATCCTCGGTATGATTCCTATGGCGGTGTCTTCCGGTGAAGGTGCCGAGATGTGGCAGCCGCTGGGTATCGTCGTCATCGGCGGTCTGACCGTCTCGACTTTCCTGACGCTCTACGTAGTGCCTGTGCTCTACGGTGTCATGTCCCGCCACGGCGACCGCGACAAACAGGAAGCCCTCCGCAAGAAATTTATCTTCATGGACCTCAAAGTAAAGAAAGGAGAAGAGAAATGAAAAGCGTTATGATTATTTTCAATCAGGCCAATACCGGCCGTGTGGAATACATGTTGGATGTTCTGAATATCAAAGGATTTACGTTCTTTGAGCAAGTACAAGGTCGTGGTACGAATGGCGGTGAACCCCGCCGTGGTACCCACGCATGGCCGGAGATGAACTCCTGTGTCATCACCGTCGTTGAGGACGAACAGGTGCCCGCGCTCTTGGAGTCCGTCAAGAAACTTGACCTCCGCAACGAAGAGGTCGGCGTCCGTGCCTTCGTCTGGGATATAGTGGCTACGGTCTAACCCCGAATATCCCTTTTTCTCCAAGGAGCAAGCACTCTCGCTTGCTCCTTTTTTTATTTCCGCTTGTTCTTTTTTGGGCTCCGTCCCCATTCTTCCTCTCCAGATATCCCCTTTCGTACGCGCACACACGCGTTCCTTATATAGTAAATAATACGCGTGTGTAGACTACTGTTCTTAGTTAAATCGATAATTCGTAAAACAACGTCCCGAATGCATAAAAATAGCCCAAAATAATTGCAGCTGAAAATCAGTGAGTTACAAAGAAAGTGCATTTTTTAGTGCATTTTTTTGCAAAAATATTTGGTCATATCAAAAAAAAGCTGTACCTTTGCACTCGCTTTTGAGAAACAAGTGAGTTTCGATTTTCTACCGGAGGCCCGGACATTAAAATTCAGATTCTCGAATGAGGACCTAATTTTTTTGCGCCAAACGAAAGAAAACTTCTTTGAAAGATTGAAACAATTAGTGTAGTACAAGAACTGAAATAGGTTCCCGAAAAAATTCTACACTTGATAAATTCGATTATTCTGAGCTAAGTTATAATTTCTTTTACAACGAAGAGTTTGATCCTGGCTCAGGATGAACGCTAGCGACAGGCCTAACACATGCAAGTCGAGGGGCAGCACGAAGGAAGCTTGCTTTCTTTGGTGGCGACCGGCGCACGGGTGCGTAACAGGTGTGCAATCTGTCCATAGTCGGGGAATAGCCCAGCGAAAGTTGGATTAAAGCTCCATGTGAGTAGAAGCCGCATGACTTTTACTTGAAACGTAAGGACTATGGGTGAGCACGCTTCTGATTAGGTAGTTGGTGGGGTAACGGCCCACCAAGCCGACGATCAGTAGGGGTTCTGAGAGGAAGGTCCCCCACATTGGAACTGAGACACGGTCCAAACTCCTACGGGAGGCAGCAGTGAGGAATATTGGTCCTATGGATTGTAAACTTCTTTTGTCCGAGGGTAAAAAAGGCCACGTGTGGCTTCTTGCAAGTATCGGACGAATAAGCATCGGCTAACTCCGTGCCAGCAGCCGCGGTAATACGGAGGATGCGAGCGTTATCCGGATTTATTGGGTTTAAAGGGTGCGTAGGTGGTTTGTTAAGTTTGTGGTGAAAGCGTGCGGCTCAACCGTACCAAGCCATGAAAACTGGCGAACTTGAGTGCAAACGAGGTAGGCGGAATGTGATGTGTAGCGGTGAAATGCTTAGATATGTCACAGAACCCCGATTGCGAAGGCAGCTTACCAGCATGCAACTGACACTGAGGCACGAAAGCGTGGGTATCAAACAGGATTAGATACCCTGGTAGTCCACGCAGTAAACGATGAATACTAGCTGTTGGCGATATAATGTCAGCGGTACAGCGAAAGTGTTAAGTATTCCACCTGGGGAGTACGCCGGCAACGGTGAAACTCAAAGGAATTGACGGGGGCCCGCACAAGCGGAGGAACATGTGGTTTAATTCGATGAAAGTTAGTGACGGCGGATGAAAGTCTGCTTCCCTTCGGGGCACGAAACTAGGTGCTGCATGGTTGTCGTCAGCTCGTGCCGTGAGGTGTCGGCTTAAGTGCCATAACGAGCGCAACCCTTGCCGTTAGTTGCCAGCGGGTAATGCCGGGAACTCTAGCGGGACTGCTACTGTAAGGTAGAGGAAGGTGGGGATGACGTCAAATCAGCACGGCCCTTACGTCCGGGGCGACACACGTGTTACAATGGTGGGTACAGAGGGTTGCTACCACGCGAGTGGATGCTAATCTCCTAAAACCCATCTCAGTTCGGATCGGAGTCTGCAACTCGACTCCGTGAAGCTGGATTCGCTAGTAATCGCGCATCAGCCATGGCGCGGTGAATACGTTCCCGGGCCTTG
>CACYKR010000043.1 GCA_902774995.1 uncultured Bacteroidales bacterium
CATCGAGTACTACCTCTGCGGTCCTCCTATGATGGCAAAGACCGTCCTCGACCTGCTCCACTCGCTGGGCGTCGATGACGCAGACATCCGCTTCGATAATTTCGGAGGCTAAGTCGCGGTCAGCGACCGAGGCGTAAAGGCTCGACACCCGTTGAGCCTTTCGGATATAAATGCAAAGAACGCGCGTACGTATGTATGCGCGTTCTTTACGTAATGTATGTAATGTGTGTAGTGTAGTAATGTATTTTAAGTACTAAACAGGACTGATAGATGCAGAAGGTTCTTTATACAGAGTCGGAATTAAGTCTCCATGAGGCGAACGACGGTGTGCAGTCCATGCCTACTACCGGCAACGTAAGATATACCGTCTGCTGTAGGTGGCTGGTCTGCATGGCAGAGGTGGTCCAGATACATCGGTTGTCCGATGAGGAAAGCGGCAGTCTCGAAGGTGTCCCCGACTTGCAGTTTGGCGTGATCGGCTTCAACGACCGTGAAACGAGCATCACCTTCGTAACGAAAGACACAACGTCTGTTGGGCAGCCATGTCACTTCTACCCTGTCTCCGGGTTGCAAATCATCGATATGAACACCTTCGCCTTCAAAGGCTGCACTCTCTATGTCAGTGCGCGTGGCGAGTGAAGCCAGATACGCCTCCCAGTCTGCAAAACCGAGGAATTGCGCAAGTAGGCAGAGGGTCGTGCGACGCGTTGTATCGGCGCCCTCAATATACCCCCAGAGGCGTTTGAGGGTGGTAGGTGAGATATTCTCGTGCAGTCTTTCCCAAATAACACCCGACAGAAACTCAAAATCATAGGGTGTGCGGATTTTGCGTTTCACGGACTGCTCGATATCCATACGCAGTGAAGCTATTTCGGGAGCGTATTTATTCATAAGTCACTTTGGATGATAAGACGTAAATTAGTTCATTGTGCAGTTCGGTCTGTTTGTGTAAACACATTTGCCAGAACTGCTCCCGGCACGGATCATTCTCATCATAGCATGCTGCTATCGAATCACGCACATGGTTGTACCGAGCCATGTAATCCGCGTATTGTGTGGAGCACTCGGTATAAAGACGTTGTTCATTTGCATTTTTTATATGAAAGACCTCGTACCGGTTAACAATCTCCGTTAATTCAGCCCGTTCTATGGCAATGAGTGAGTCCACTTGCGCTTGCATCGCTTCGTATTTCCGTTGCTCGATTATTTTTGTGTATCGAGCTTGTCCAAAGAGAATCGAAGCGGCAATGAGCATCATCAGCAACAGAACTATCGGTACTGCCCGCAAGATTCGCTCGCGCCGGTTCAAAGCTTTACGAAGTGCGTCAATGGTATCAAAACGACGGCGGGGCATGACACCGAACAGCCGTTGTACCGCCTGCACATCTTTCGCGGGATTGTTGCTTTTCGCCGAGACAGACGAATCAACTTCCGAGAGTCCGAAATCTATCAGTTTGACATTCTCGCCGTTGCGGGTGATGAGGATGTTATCGGGCTTAAGGTCGCGATGAACGAGTTGGCGGCTATGAAGATAAGCGAGTGCATCTAATAGTTGATTCAACGCACGTTTTTTAGCTGCCCGTGAGGGTTTTGCTTGCAGCCACTCGCCGAGCGTCACGCCGTCTATCCATTCCTGCACGATGCACATTCCCACACCGGGCACTTCTTCCAAGGAATACGTAGCAGCAACATTAGGATGATTCAGCGAAACGCCTAATTGAAACTCTTTCTGTTGCTGTAGTTGGTAATCGGTGAGCCGTGCGGCTTCCGGTGTCAGCGACTTGAGTAGAAACCGCCTGCCGTAGCGAGTAGCGACATACAGCATTGTGTGCGAGCGGCTTTGCAGCAATTCTATATTGCGCCATTCGGAGGAAAACTCCATTGGCGCGACAAACTCAGAAGAAGATGTTTCTGTCTGTAAACTCATGCATGAACTCTTTTATGCTGCAAAGGTACAACTTTTTTGCGATATATGCAAGTCTAACTGAAGATATTATGCTTAGTTTTGGAGGTTTTATTGTACTCCATAAGTAGTTCCTTGATTCGTTTGCAATCGGATTTATCGAGACATTTAGCAGTCAGTTTACCGCCCACGGCTTGAATAGTGATGTCCGCGCCAATAAAGTGCTGGTCAATTACTACACGACGGATAAAACGGAAAGCCAGCGTGTCTTCGTCCACACCGATGAGGATGCGGTTTCGCTTACTGACCGTAATCGTCTGTTCGTCAGCATCAATCTCTATTTGCCACGGTGTGAGAATATCCGCTGCATGCCCATTCGCCAACAGCGAGGCTTCAGATGAAGAGAATTTGTATGTCATTATTTAAATTGTTTGTATTGTTCGGATAATTCGGATAGTTTAGTCTTGAACTGGCGATCTCCGTTAAACATTCCTCCTGCGAGTTCTTTGGCATCTGCGAAAAGGCTATCCACTTTGCTTTTATTAATTTAATTATTATACCCTTCATACCCGATAGCCTTTACTTTCAGTTCCGGGACATCGGGATTATCGGTGTGGTTGATATTACGATTAATAGTCTGTGCAAGTGTTTGGGCTATCTGGATGGCACGCGTATCTCTTGCCGTAACGCTCCATGCGACACGAAGTGCAACGGCGTTCACTTTATGCTCCAGATGACGTGCAAAATAACCGGCATTAGCGTTGGTATGATAGCGTTGGCGGTCTGCTGAAAGAAGAGAATATTGAGTTTCTAATAAACTCGCAAATTCCTTGTATAAAGCATCAAAAGCAGGAATATCATTAAGCGTAATATTCGGGTCATCGTATGTCTCATCGCCTTTCTTGGCTCCGTAGGTAAAATGAAATTGTGTCGGATAAGCAGGCTCACTTCCTCCGCTGGCTGCAAGGATAGTAAACACCCATTTTTCTTCGTTATCCACAAGCCGGTTGAGATCTGCCATACATTCTTCTCTGCCAATCGTACCATCATTTTTATAAAGATAGAAAGAGTTATAGGGGCGAGTCTCTCCCACTTCGCGGCTCACATAATTGAAACCGCCTATTTTAGCCAAATAGTATGCCCACCAACCGATAATCGGGTCCACAATATTACTGGGAGAGAAAATGGTAACTTTGGATTTGCGGTCTATACACTGACCATAGACAGTATTAACCGGAAAATGCTCTACTGCCAACAAGTCTGTAACTCTCTCTTCCGGCGTTGCCGTGCTTGACAGATTGATCAATCGGAATTTATCGGAGATAGCAACGGCATCCAATATCTCGTCTTCTTTGAGTCCCAAACGTGCTTGAATCTCCACGATAGACACGTAGCGCGGAACAATCTGAAAGCCAGTAGGACGGTCGAGTTTGCGTTCAAAAACCAAATGCAGACGTTCCGCCCATCCTTCGGATTTCTCTTTGCGCTCGTCTTTCTCCATCACTTCGGAGAAGGCGGAACCGATGAGTCCGGCAGGAACGGCAAAGATAGCGATACCGAGTACACCGATGATACAAGCAATTATACGGCCGGTTATGGTAATAGGCGGTGTGTCGGCAAAACCTCCCGGGTCACCGATATACTGCGCAAATGCCCAAAGGACAGACGTCCAGCCGTTGTTATAGACTTCTGGTTGTGCTTCGTGCTCCACAAAGAAAAGTACAAACGAGAGAATCAGCGTAACAATCGTAAGGAACTGCACAGACACCCACATCTCATCTTTCTTGGCGCGCATAGCCCGTGAGAGGACGTTGAACGCTTTCATATAACGGAAAACGCGCAAGAGACGGGCAATTCGCAAGGCTTTGAGTGCCACATACGGCATAGGCATGAAGAAATGCAGGTAGAATGAGTACGTGGAAAGGATGTCTATTAATCCATAGAACGAGAAACAGTAACGCACGCGTCCCCAGAAGCCTTTGTATTTGTCGTCAATGAGGTCAGCACACCAGATGCGGAGCGAGACTTCGATGGTAAAGAAGGCAGTAGTAAAATAATCCACTACTTTGAGCCAAAGGCCGTATTTCTCAACGATTCCATCGTACGTGGAGATAAAGACCTCTACCGTGGAAAGGATGATAAGACCAATAATGGTATAATCGACATAATTGTGCCATTGTTTGGTGTGCAGGTTGTCGTCAAAGACGCGTGCCAGTTCTTGTTTGAATGTTTGTATTTTGGTCATTGATTTGTTAAAAAGTTGTGAGCGGGGGAGCGGTCAAACTCCCCTGCTCTGTGAATTTTGTCAAAGAGGCACTATGATTTCTCGCGTTTGAGTGATTCCTTTGCGCTTTCAATCTGGCGTTTCAGAGACTCGATTGTGCGGTCATGTCGCGCAGCGGCATCGATTTTGGACTTGCGATAAGATGCCTTACTGGATGGAGAAGAAGCACCTTTAATCAATGATGCATAACGTTCGTTGTCACGTTTCTTAGCTTCTTTTTCTCTGTCAAGACTTGCACGCAAGTCAATGATTTTCTTGCGATAATACTCTTTGCTCATAGTGATTGATATTTAATGGTTATTTCCAAACGCCTTTCTTGCAGCTGTTTTTCTCGCACTCAGCATTGAAGGAAGCGAGTGTTTTTTCGTCATTAGAGCCACTGGTATAGTAACGTTTACCCTCGGCGGTGGTATAACATACTTGAGCGTATAGACCGAATACTTTATCGAACTCCTGTTCCAGACTCTTGATTTTTTTGTTGCCACTAATAGAGATGTCACCTCCTGAATCTGCGCGACGGACAGATGCCAGAGTTTTATCCGGATCAATATTAGTAATAGATTCTCCCTTTGCTACTGCTTGACGAGCATAACTATAGAAAATGCCCAAACGGATGTATGGGAATTTCTTGTTGAACTCCTTCTGAAGCGTGCCAATCTTCTTGTTGCCGGTTACTGAAATCTCTGTTGTAGCCGTCTTTGCCGGAGCAGCCTTCTTTGCTACTGGTTTTGCTGCCGGTTTAGTAGTTGTTTTCTTTGCTGCAGGTTTTGCCGCGGTTTTCTTAGCCGGAGCAGCTTTTTTAGCTGCAGACTTAGCAGCAGGTTTCTTTACCGCCGTTTTCTTTGTTAGTGCCATAATGATAAATGATTTAAATTATTTCGGGTTTTGTAAGCAGAGGAGCGGTCAGACTCCTCTGCCCTGTGCGGTAAGATTACTTACCAGCAGCAGCGATTGTGCCGTCGTTGTCTGCAAGTTCAGTGTCTTTTGCGTTAGCAACCTGAACACCGATACCAAATGCAGTAGCGAACTCTTTCTCGAAGTTACCAACGCGCTTGTTGCCGCCTACGGTAACTTCACCACCCTTTGCGTCTGCGGAACGAAGCGATGCCAAAGTAGCATCATCGTCAGCAAATGCACCCTTGCAGGTTACGCTTTTGTACACGCGCAGAGTAGCGCCAAAGTTCTTCTTGAAGTTCTCTTTCAGAGTTTTAACCTTCATGCGGCCGTCAATCTTAAGATCTGCCATAATTGTAATAATTTAAAGTTAATAAATGATCATTTATTGCCCGCAACATAAAGGACTGCAGGCTTGTCCTGTATTATTTCCGAACGCCTTTCATACAACCGTTTTTCTTTGTTATCGCCATAATAGTATGAATCTATTTTTTTTTGGGGGGGAGGAGGGGAGAAATGAATACTATATCATTCTTAATTTACAAGTAATATTTTTATTTATATTCTATTTCTATATCATAGCAGTTTTCGGGATACGGCTTGCGCATTGCGCTTTTATTTAAAGATTATTCGTTTTTACACATATGTGAGTTAAAATTGATTTTAATTATCTTTTGGAGCATTTAGACTAAATCCATACATATCTATCAGTTTAGCAAGTTTGTAATGGTAGTCTGTAGAGTGCCCGTTAAAATCAACTACTTTGATTTCTTCTTGCAATTTCTCCAACAACTCTTTATTGTTAATATAGAATATGTGAATATTTTTCAACTCTTTCTCTTTACATACACCAAAGCCACCAAACATACTATGGAATGTTTGTATGAAATAGGTGTCAAATGCAGGGATATTGCCATACACACCCAACATTATTTTGGTAATTAATGTTATAGATGGATATGTTTTATCTTTTTCATCTGATATAATTTTTTCAAGAATGTCTCCGATAGCATTGTACTCATTTATGAGATTTTGAATAGTGGCATCATTGTATTTATCCACATCCAATTCCCATAATTTTGGGTTCGCTTTTGCCGTTTCATCAAAATGCGTTATAAGCTCTTTAAGTGCTGCCGGACTATGCAAACGAAGTTTACTACTGCCTCGTAGCATACCCCAACTGGCCAAGTAACTCCATAGATGCATACAACTATTTTCCATATTCTCAGCTAAATGTCCCTTGTGTTCCTGAAAATACAAGTAGCAAAAATCATATGAAGCATATCGAAATGTCTCCTTTCTTTCTTGACGGAAAAGCAGTATGGTTTCTTTTATTTTGCTTGAATCTAATCTTGTTGCCATAATAGTATGATTTTTAATTGGTTAATGATTCTTTGTCCCCCACCCGCTGATCAAGGCGGATGAGGTGAGATGTATTATTCTAATACGATAAACTCTGTGCGGCGGTTCTCCGATGCCATCGGGTCTTCGGTATTTTTCAACTCAGAAGAACCTTTACCAACTGCCTCCAGACGGGAAACGTTAATACCTTCATGCTCGATCAGGAAATCCACAGCTGCCTGTGCACGAGCTTCAGAGAGTTTCTGATTGAAAGCAGCATCACCTTCTGCAGAAGTGTGTCCTTCCAGACGCAGACGGAGTTCCGGATTCTTCTGCATAATTTTAGCAAGGTCATGGAGTACAAACTTGGCACTCTCGCTCAGGTCGGCTTTGCCTTTGACGAACTCAGCGGCGTTGAAGTTCTTCTCAATCTCCTCAATCTGCTGGATGTATAGGGTGTCATGAACAACGACCACTTTCTCCACTTCAACAATCTGCGGCTCAGCTGGTTTCTGGCAGCCTTTCGCTAATAGCATGCACAATATTATGGCAATGAATGCAAGTGCAGCCAAGCAAATCCACAACCATTTATTGGATTTCTTTGCGGGAACTGGCGGAACATAGCCATTTAAGTATTCCAGACGGAAACCGCCTTTTTCTCCTCGTTGGCCTTTCTCAAACTCAGCAACTTCGATATCATATAATTTAGCGTGCTTGACCACGCGGTCAAAACTTGCTTTAGTCCACATTGTGCAGACAGCTACTTTAGAACCATCTTGCAGAACCAGCACTTCGTCGTCTTTCTCAAAATACCATTCTGCCCACTCTTTGTAATGTGGCTCAGATTCATGCTGGAAGATTTCATCTACACCAGAGTCGGGATTGATGTCTGCTCTTGGAAATGCTTTTCTCAGATCCTCTACTGTCGCTTGAGGATACATTACTAAATAGGCATGCATAATGCCCAATGCTGTACGGTTTTGCGCCTTACCGTAAACGCGAACTTTACTTGGCATAATTGTAGATTTTAGAGTTTTTTTTTATTTACTTTCGCCGCGTGCTGCTTGACCGATGGTCAGTTTGTTATCCACACATTCTTTGCCCGAAGGATCCTTGATTTGTACGGTCAAGCCAAACATCTGGTCGAAGAGTTTCTCTGCCTCGCCCACCTTCATGGACGCTTTTATCTTCAGCTCGGCGTAACTCTTTGTCTTGACATCTTTGCTAGTACGCTTGTTTAGTTCGGCAAGCGTCATTTCCAGGTCGGCTAACTGTGCGCCTTTGTAGATAGCCAGAGTTACCCCAAAAACTTTTTTGAAGTCTGCGCAAACGGTCTTAACTTTCTTGTTCGGTGCCACGGTGAACTCTGCGTTCGTGAAGTGGTCTTTAATGTTGTTTAGAAGTCCCATAATGGTTTGATTTAATTGGTTTGTAAATGGTTATTTATATATTCTTCTTTTCTCGCTGCAAAATTACAATTTTTCTGCGACATATTCATGGTCCTTTTTAATCCTTTTTGCTTGTGCGTTTGTTCGTTTAGCAAAATTGTTGTACCTTTGCAGCACTTTTTGAGCAAGCGTCATTGCAAACACAAAAAGCACGAACGGTTCTTGTTCATGCTCTGTGGTCCTAGGAAAACCAGTAAATACCAACAAGAAACGCCCGTGCAACGCAAGGACGCTTGCTCAATTTGTTCTTTGGTATTTACACGTTTTGAAATTTCCTAGGTTTCAGAGCCGTGCGAACAAAAAGCAAACGCTTATATTCAATATGTAGGCGCAACGCTTTGCGCTTTCTCTGTTTAACGTCCGAGAAAGGACGGTGGTTTTATTGTTTGCAATTTTGCTTGCAAAATTACTGTTTTTTTTTGACATGTGCAAGTATTCAGGAAAAATTCGGTCCGCGAAGTGCCATTTTCGTGGATTTGGGTACTAATGATTGCCAGTCATGGATGCAGCGAACTGTAAATGCAAGCATTTGTTCGCTTTTCACGGAGAGAAAGACGACACAAAAAGATTATTTTTTTATGGAAAAATGCCTGTTCACTTGCGTATGTGCGATTTTTGTTGTATCTTTGTAGGCGATTTGTGCACGTATGATTACCAACGCTAAATATATCATCTCCTCTCCGGACGTGAAAGATTGTCCGCAGAGCAGTTTACCGGAGTACGCATTCATCGGACGAAGCAATGTGGGTAAGTCATCCCTCATCAACATGCTATGCCATACCCCGAAGCTCGCCAAGACGAGCCAGAAGCCGGGCAAGACGCTGCTGATCAACCACTTTTTAGTAGAAAGTAAAAAGACAAAAGACCGCAGCGAAGCTGCTCAAAGACAAGAATGGCACTTGGTGGATTTGCCGGGATACGGGTATGCACAGGCGGGGCAGAAGCAACGCGAAACGCTGAAGAAGATGATTGAGAGGTATTGTCTGTACCGCGAACAGTTGGTTTGTCTGTTTGTGCTCATCGACTGCCGTCACGAGGCACAGAAGATAGATATTGACTTCATCAACTGGCTGGGCGAGAACGGCGTGCCGTTCGCGATTGTGTTCACCAAGGGTGACAAGTTAGGCCGCGTACGGCTGCAAGAGAACGTGGAGGCGTACAAGAAACGGCTGTTGGAGGAATGGGAAGAGTTGCCACCGGTTTTTGTCACCTCCTCCGAGACAGGACTCGGCGGCGAGGAGCTGACGGCATACATTGAGGGGCTCAATGAGGAATTAAAAATTAAAAATTAAAAATTACGAATTCCGTCAAATCTTAAAAATAGTACATTTTTTTTGTGTGTTTTAAGTCCGACAAAACTCTTACAGAACTCTTACAAAACTCCTATAAAATACCGATTACGTATCAAATGGGTAAAATCTTAAAAATAGTAAACTTTATAACTTTGTACCTGGTACTCAGTACCTCTGTCACTTCTTTGTACGCGCGCACTGCGCGTGTGTACGGGTACGTAGTGGATCAGGACAATATCGGTATCGAGCTGGTCAACGTAGCGGCATGGACGAATGTACAAGGGGACAATGTACAAGGGAAAAAGGAGTTATTAGGCGGAACGGTGACCAACAAGAACGGCTATTACGAACTGGTGCTGGACGAGACGGACACAGTGGTGCTGCATTTCTCGATGATCGGTTATACCACTGTAGAGCAACGCATCATCGACCTGAAAGAGGTGCTCAATATCAACGTACAGATGCTGACAGACGACCAGCTGCTGGAAGAGGTGGAGGTGCGCGGCATACAGCGCACGCAAGGCACAATGGACCGTATTGACGCATCCGCTACGCGTGTCATGCCGGACGCCACAGGCGGCTCGATAGAGAGCCTGCTCATCACCTTCGCCGGTGTGAGCCAGACGAACGAACTGAGCAGTCAGTACAATGTCCGCGGCGGTTCGTTTGACGAGAACTCCGTCTATGTCAACGGTATCGAAGTACACCGCCCCCTGCTCATCCGCAGCGGCCAGCAGGAGGGTTTGAGTTTCGTCAACCCGGAGATGGTGGAGAACGTCCATTTCTCCGCCGGCGGCTACAGCGCACAGTACGGCGACAAAATGTCTTCGGTACTGGATATCACCTACAAACGCCCCACCGCTTTTGAGGCAAGCCTGAGCGCCAGCCTCCTTGGCGCGCAGGTGTATGCAGGTCACGGCGACAGCACCTATTCGATGATGCACGGGCTACGATACAAGACCAGCAAATACATGCTCGGAGGCCTCTCTACCGCCGGCAACTACCAGCCTACGTATCTGGACTACCAGACGTATATCACTTGGAAGGTTGGAAGTAGAAAGTCGAAAGACAAAAGACAAAAGCCATGGGAAATGTCGTTCCTGGGCAACGTGAGCATGAACGACTACCGCTTCCGACCGGACAGTCTCTCGGAGTCGTTCGGCGGCCAGGATGCCAAGAAACTGAATATATATTATGACGGCCAGGAGAAAGACAAGTTCCTGACCGCCTTTGCGGCACTGAGTGCAAAAGGCAAAGTGAGTGACGAGGTGGAGATAGGTTTTGACCTCTCGGGCTTCTATACCCATGAGCGGGAGAATTTCGACATCACCGGCGAGTACGTCCTCACCAACGCCCCTGCGGACGGTTCGTCGGCGGGCAATATCCACACCGAGCTCATGGATCCTTCAGAGGGACAGACAGAGGTGTTGGGCACCGGTATCTTCCACCAGCACGCGCGGAACAGTCTGGAAGCCGGCGTCATCACTCTGGCGCACCACGGCGCATGGAAACGGGGCAGGAACACCCTTTCATGGGGCGTGAGCGGGCAGGCGGAGCTCATCAAAGACCGTATCTCCGAATGGGAGTGGCGGGACAGCGCCGGTTACTCCATGCCGGACGACGGACAGTCGATGGAGCTCTATTACGCCATGCGTGGCGACAGCGCCATGAACACCGCACGTGTACAGGCTTATATCCTCAACGAGCATAAATGGAACACCCGTTCGGGCCAGTGGATACTGACCGTAGGCGGACGTTTGCAGTGGTGGAGCTGGAACAACGAAGTACTCCCCTCCCCCCGTGCGTCCATCGAATGGATACCAGGCTGGAAACGCGATTTCTGTTTCCGCATCGCTACGGGTCTGTACTACCAGGCACCGTTCTACAAAGAACTGCGCGACACGGTCACCGATGCGTCTGGCGTGACGCGTATCCGGCTCAACCGTGACCTGCGGGCACAACGGTCCGTACACGCGGTGTTAGGAGGCGACTACTATTTCCGCGCATGGGGACGGCCGTTCAAATTCACTGCCGAAGGCTATTACAAGTATATCGACCGGATGGAGAGCTACACCGTTGACAATGTCCGCGTGCGGTATTCGGGCAAGAACGACTCCCGCGGTTATGCAGCGGGAGTAGATCTGAAACTCTACGGCGAGCTGGTCCCCGGCGCAGACAGTTGGATATCGTTCTCCGCGATGACAGCCCGGCAGCGGCTCACCGACGGCGGTTCGTGGATCCCCAGTCCCCAGGAACAGCGATGGGCGTTCTCCATGCTCTTTCAGGACTACATCCCCCGTCTGCCGCAACTGAAGTTCCACCTCAAGATGCAGTTCTCCGAGGGGCAGCCGTTCTACGCGCCGCGTAACAACCAGGCCTGGGGACGCATGCCGATATACAAACGCATCGACTTAGGCGCCACATATGTCTTCAACGCCCAGACGGCGAAATTCATGCGCCGGCCCTCCGCCAAACATGTCAAGCAATGGGCGTTGCAGTTCGAGGTATTCAACCTCGTTGGATGGAATAACGTCAATTCCTATTTCTGGATTGCCGACGCCCACGGCCAGCAATGGGCCAGCCCCAACTACCTGACCGGCAGAAGATTCAATTTCAAAGTAACAGTAGATTTACGATAATATGGCAGAAGAGTTAACACCGATGATGAAGCAGTTCCGCGACATCAAGACGCAGTATCCGGATGCGATGCTGCTGTTCCGTTGCGGCGATTTCTACGAGACCTATGCAGAGGACGCGGTGAAAGCAAGCAAGATACTCAATATCACGCTCACCCACCGTTCCAACGGCTCCAGTGGCGCCGCCAAGGCGCTGGAGATGGCGGGTTTCCCGTTCCACGCACTCGACACCTACCTTCCCAAACTGGTGCGGGCAGGACTGCGGGTAGCAATATGCGACCAGTTAGAGGATCCCAAGCTGGCCAAGAAACTGGTCAAACGCGGTGTCACGGAACTTGTCACCCCGGGTGTGAGCTATTCCGACACCACCCTCACCCAGAAAGAGAACAACTGGGTAGCCTGCCTGCATTTCGAGCGGAATCTCATCGGTGTGGCCTTTCTTGACATCTCAACGGGTGAGTTCATGGCAGGTCAGGGCGACAGCGATTACATCGACAAGCTGCTGACCAACTTCGCGCCCAAAGAGGTACTGCATCTGCGGGGGAAGAAAAACGAAGTGGAAAACCTGTTCGGCAGCAAGTATTTCACCTTCGAGCTGGAAGACTGGATGCTTGTGGAGTCCACCGCCCGCGAGCGGTTGCAGAAACTATGGGGCGTGTCGTCGCTCAAAGGCTTCGGTCTGGAGAAGATGCCGCTGGGCGTCACCGCAGCCGGAGGCATCATGATGTACCTGGACATGACGCAGCACCTGCAGACCGGACATATCCAGCATCTGGCGCGTATCGAAGCGGACAAATACGTCTGGCTCGACCGCTTCACGATCCGTAACCTGGAACTCATCGGCGGACAGACCGAAGAGAGCCGCACCCTCTATGACGTTATTGACCGTACCATCACCCCCATGGGCGGACGCAAACTGCATCAATGGATGGCGTTCCCGCTCAAAGAGGTGCGTACGATCCGCAACCGCCAGACCGTAGTAGAGCATTTCTTCCGTTACCCGGAAGCACGCGAGGCGCTGCATGAGGCATTAGGGCAAGTAGGTGATCTGGAGCGTATCGTCAGCAAGATTTCCACCGGGCGTATCGGTCCTCGTGAGATGGTGCAACTGGGACGCGCCCTCCGCGCAGTTGTGCCGATCAAACGGCTCTGTGAAGAGGCAAAAGACAACAACTACCTCTCCCTCCTGGGCTCCGAACTGGAGCCGTGCACCGAGATGCGCAGCCGTATCGAGCGGGAGATAGTACCCGACCCGCCTTTGGCGCAAGGACGGCCGAACATCATCGCACGAGGGGTGGACACCGAACTGGACGAGCTGCGCGCTATCCAGTCCAACGGCAAAGACTACCTTCTCCAGATACAGCAACGCGAGATAGAACGCACCGGTATCACCAGCCTCAAGATCGGTTATAACAACGTCTTCGGCTATTATCTGGAGGTACGCAACGCCTATAAAGACCAGGTGCCGCCCGAATGGATCCGCAAGCAGACACTCGTCAATGCCGAACGCTATATCACCGAGGAACTCAAGAGTTACGAACTGAAGATCACCACGGCCGAGGAGAAGATCCAGATTATCGAGAACCGGCTCTATCAGGAGCTCATGCTCGCCCTCAGCGAATGGGTACCACAGATACAACTGGACGCCAACGTCCTTTCGCAACTCGACTGCCTGCTCTCTTTCGCTACGGTAGCAGCAGAGCACCGGTACGTGTGTCCCGAAGTAAACGACTCCCTTGTCATCGACATCCGTCAGGGACGCCATCCAGTTATCGAACAGCAGCTGCCGCCGGGAGAGCAGTACATCGCCAACGACGTGCTGCTGGACAACAACGGGCAGCAGATCATCATCATCACCGGTCCGAACATGGCCGGTAAATCCGCCCTGCTCCGTCAGACAGCACTCATCGTCCTCATGGCGCAGATAGGTTCGTTCGTACCCGCCGAGAGCGCGTCAATAGGCGTCGTGGACAAGATATTCACCCGTGTAGGCGCCTCCGACAATATCTCCCTCGGCGAATCAACCTTCATGGTAGAGATGAACGAAGCGGCCTCTATCCTGAACAACCTCTCCGAGCGCTCTCTGGTACTCTTCGACGAGTTAGGCCGCGGCACCAGCACCTACGACGGTATATCCATCGCATGGGCGATCGTGGAGTACATCCATGAGAACAAAGGTCACGCCAAGACCCTTTTCGCCACCCACTACCACGAGCTCAACGAGATGGAGAAGACTTTCGACCGCATACGCAACTATAACGTGTCCGTCAAAGAGGTGAACGGCAAAGTCATCTTTTTGCGCAAACTCGTCCGCGGCGGCTCGGAGCACAGTTTCGGTATCCACGTAGCCAAACTGGCAGGCATGCCGGCATCGATCATCGAGCGTGCAACCCATATCCTTGCGGACTTGGAGCAGGCCTCGAAGAACGGCGACCTCACCAAACCCATAGAACATATCGGCGAGACGCGGGAGGGTATGCAGCTGTCGTTCTTCCAACTCGACGACCCCGTTCTGGAACAGATACGCGATGAAGTCCAATCGCTTGACATCAATAATCTCACGCCTTTGGAGGCACTCAACAAACTATCGGAAATAAAACGACTTGTAGGAGGAAAATAAATGATTAAGAAACGCTATATTCTCCGTACCATCTTCATTGCTCTGGGTGCTATTCTGGTGCTTGCAGGCACTTTTGTAGCAGAGCATTACTACCGATGGCATATATGCAACCTCATTTCCTACGACGGCGAGGAGCACAGTTACAATATCTATCCCGGCGCAAGTACCGACTCCGTGCTATCACTTATCAGACAAGATTACGAAATCAGTTCCGAGACAGATCTGAACCTGCATATGCGCTTCCTGGTACTCAACAACCCCGAACCCGGACACTACACATTCCAGGCACAAATAGGCGACCGCGAGCTGCTCGAACGGCTCAAGTACGGCCGCCAGACACCCGTTCGCATCACTTGGAACCACTTCGTCCGTACACGCGAAGAACTGGCAGGCAGAGTGACACGTCATCTGATGATGGACAGCCTGACGCTGCTGCGCCACCTGGAAGACGAGGACTTCCTCGCGCCATACGGCTTCAACAAAGAGACCAGCCGGTGTCTTTTCATCCCCAACACCTATGAGGTCTATTGGAACATCACGCCGGAGGGACTCTTCAAACGCATGGAAAAAGAATACAACACTTTCTGGAATGAGACGCGTCGCGCCAAAGCCGATTCGCTCGGGCTCACCCCCGTAGAGATAGCCATCGTAGCGTCTATCGTAGAAGGCGAGAGCCATAACAAAGCCGAACTGCCCCTCATCGCCAGTCTCTATCTCAACCGCGTACACAAAAGGATGCCGTTGCAGGCATGTCCCACCGTCAAATATGCCGTGGGCGACTTCAAACTAAAAAGAATCCTCTACCGTCATCTGGCTATCGATTCGCCGTATAACACCTATAAATATCCGGGTCTGCCGCCGGGACCCATACGCTGCCCAGCCCCCGAATCACTGGATATCGTGCTCAATGCGCCGAAAACGGACTACCTGTTCATGTGCGCCAACCCCGAACTCAACAACACACATATCTTCTCCGCTTCCTACGGCTCCCATGCCGTAGCGGCGAAGCACTACCGCCATACGATGGACACGATACATTGGGAGGACCATCAATGATCTGGGAGAATAACGAAGACATACGTCTGATAGAATGCGAGAACAAAGGCCGCACTATCCGCCGTTGCCTGCAGGACTGTCGCGAGGAGCGGCGGCCCTACGTGTTCATCACTCCTACCATGACAGTCAAGCCTCTCCGCCGCCTGCTCGTACCGGTCTCCATGCTGGAGGAGGAGACCTACAAAGCGGAGATATGCACCTATCTCGCCCGCAAGACCGGCGCGCATATCATACTGCTTCAGGCCAACGACTACGGCTCTCATGCACGAAAGAACGTCAACCGCATCGTCACACATATCAAAGCTATCATGGAGCGTACCGGCGAACAGATCTCCTACGAGATTGCCCAGGCGCGCAAAGACTCCTTCTCCCTCATGCGGGAAGCCGCCGAACGGCAAAGAGATTTCCGGCACGACCTGCTTATCCTCACCGCCAGCCGCGATTACGGTCTGGACGACATACTCTTCGGGCCTCCCGAACAGAAAGCCGTACAACGGTCGCTCGTTCCTGTCATGCTGGTCAACCCGAGAGCCGATTTGTTTTCTTTATGCGACTAAGATGCTACAAATCCTGTCTTTTTGTAAACTATAATTGACAGATTTTAGTTTTTTAACACTTTTTCGCCAAAATATTTGGTCATATCGTCAAAAAGCAGTACCTTTGCACTGTGTTTTTCATGGTATTAGATTTAAGGTTAAATGAAAAGGTTGGGTTGTCGTGAGACAACCTTCTTTTTTTGTCCTTCTTCTTTTTTTTACATTTTTTTGCTGAAAAATTTGCGTATGTCAAAAAAAAGCAGTACCTTTGTATCCGCTTTTGAAAACAAAGCAAATTTCAGATGCTAACGCATACCGCGCGCTGCGCGAGGAGAGATGGGTGAGTGGCTGAAACCAACAGTTTGCTAAACTGTCGTACTCGTAAGGGTACCGGGGGTTCGAATCCCCCTTTCTCCGCAAAAAATAGGAACCAAGAGGCTCCTATTTTTTCTTTTTAGAGAAGGCATAGAGTAGTGACAACTTAGTGCCTATTTCGCAGGCGGCGGATGCAGTCGGCTTTATGCTCATCGAAATCAGACATGAGCCATTCGTTCCCCACCAGCTCCATGTACAGCCGGTGTTCCTCTATATCCGTCTCAGGGTCAAACGAACCATCCTCCCATTTCTGGCGGACCATCACCGTCGCCACAGCGTGCGTCTCGTCCGTCCGCACCACCTCCGTCACTTCGTAATCGGCTATCGTGCCGCCGTTGCCCGTCACGAAATAATACAACCACTCATACGCCAGGTCCTCATCGTCCGGGAGGTGAAACATCGTGTCCAGCACGTTATAGAAATCCTCCGTCATGTAGTCTTTCGAACGCTCCAGCAGCTCATGGTCCGGCACATACCTACATAACTCCTCCGCACGTTTCTGCAGATCCGTCTCACTGCTGCATGACACCATCCATGCAGCCGCCATTATCCAAAACAATCTTCTCATCATATTCTGCGATTTGGGTGCAAAGATACGAAATATTTTCCTTTCCTGCAAATATTTGTTCCGAAAACTTGCATATATGCAAATTTTATACTACCTTTGTACTCCATAAACGCATTACCGCCTATGAACAATACAGAAATCGAGCGTAAGTTCCTTGTCCGCTCTGAAGAATTCAAGTTGCAAGCCGTCTCATCCTATGAGATCATACAAGGCTATCTATGCAAAGAAGCCGGCAAGACTATCCGCATACGCATACGGGACACACGCGCATTCCTTACCATCAAGTCATCGCGTCTGCGGGAAGGACTGGCTAAATTCGAATGGGAGAAAGAGATAGACATCGCAGATGCCAAGGAGCTGATGCATCTATGCCTGCCGGGCGAGATCCATAAGACGCGTTATATTGTCCCTGCCCCGCCCTACGAAGGCACAGAACGGTGCTGGGAGGTAGATGTATTCCATGGACGCCTTGAAGGGCTTATTCTTGCGGAGATAGAATTGGGCAACGAGGACGAGCCTTTTGTCCGTCCCGAATGGCTCGGAGAAGAGGTCACCGGACAAGCGCAGTACTACAACGCAAACATGTAGAGAGTAGGGAAACTCGCGCTCAGAGAGCACGAGCACAAGACCTGCAGAAGAGAGTAAGGGAGAGGACACAAACAAAGAAGCCCGGTATCTTACGATATCGAGCTTCTGAAAGTGGCGGCTACCTGTCGCGGGCACTATCCTCGTCTATGAGCCAAAACTACGTTCTGGCTGTAAATACTCGGATGTGCTCCGCTCTCCCCAAGAATTAGAAATTCTCGGGGACCCCGATGAGAAGGAGAGTAGGTAGCATCGCCACAAAAAAAAGAGAGTCCCTAAAGGAACTCTCTCGAAAGTGGCGGCTACCTACTCTCCCACAACGCAGTGCAGTACCATCGGCGATGCTGTCTCTCTCTCTGCCCTCTCTCTGCCCTGTGCCCTCGCCCCTCTCCGCTCCGCCTCTCTCCGCTCTCTCTCCC
>CACYKR010000044.1 GCA_902774995.1 uncultured Bacteroidales bacterium
CATCCCTGCGTCTTGGGCGCGTAAATACTGATTTCGGAAAAGGATTTTATACCACCATTGATTATGAGCAGGCAGCTCGGTGGGCGCGTATCAGACGTGAACGTGCTGGAGGAAGCAATGCGATTGTTTCTATTTTTGAGATTGATGATGCTCTTCTGAAACGTCAAGATTTGCGTATTATGAACTATAACGGCGCGACAATCGAATGGTTGGACTTCGTGGTGGCGAATAGACTTTATGCACCATTGCATGACTATGACATTGTGCTTGGACCGGTAGCTAATGATAACTTGTATGCGACGATTAGCCTGTATGAGAACGGAGAACTGAGTGCGGAAGCGGCTATTGTGCAACTAAAAACGCATGTGTTATTCAATCAGGTCTCTTTCCATACTCAAACAGCAATAAACAATTTGAAGTTTGTGGAAGCTGTGGAAGTGTAGGATAGATAGGATAATATTATAATAATATGTGGGCAGATAATATAGCAAAGCGAGATTATTTAGGATTCGAGGTTCATACAAGACTAATAAAAGGCTTGATTGATGAACCCGAGATGCTTCCAATTACGATAGGCGTATTTGGAGATTGGGGTAGTGGAAAGTCCAGTATAATGGAGGCTCTAAAAAAAGCATACGATGACGAAAAGGATAAAACAACATTATGTTTGCAGTTTAACGGTTGGGTATTTGAAGGATATGATGATGCAAAAGTTGCTTTAATCGGAGCCATTTTAAAAGCGTTTGAAGATAATAAATCTTTACCCCAAAAAGCCAAAGAGAAAGTTGCGAAGCTATTAAAGTCCATCAATTGGATGCGAGCTATCGGCTTCGGAGTAAAAAATATAGCTGCTCCATTAGTAACCGCATCATTAACAGGTGGAGTTAGTTTGGTGCCTCAGATATTTGAATGGATAAAAGATCTTTCTAATGAGCCTCAAAAAATCTCTGATGCCATAAAGGGGCTTGATTATGAAGAATTTAAGAAGAAATTTTTAAAAGAAGGTGAAGATGCGGACGTGAAAGCAAAATATCAGGCGGTTCGTGAGTTTAGAGATGATTTCAAAGAATTATTAGAGGAGTCGAATGTGAAAAAGTTAATAGTTCTTATAGACGATTTGGATAGATGCTTGCCAGATAGAATAATAGATAATTTGGAGGCAATTAAATTATTCTTGAATGTTGAAAACACAGCGTTTATTATTGGTGCAGATCCGCGTATCGTACGGGACGCTATAAGACATCGTTACAAGGGGTTAATAGAAAGAGATATCGAGGAAGAGAACAAAAGGGTGATTGTAGATTATCTGGAAAAACTGATTCAAGTCCCATATACATTGCCTAAATTGTCTGATACGGAGGTGGAGACATACATAACGCTCTTATTTTGCGAGGAATTGTTGGATAATGATTGCATGGATAGCGTGATAAGTGGTTTTAGGGAATTTCGGCAAACAGATAGGTATAGTGTTTTTGGCGTGGACAAAGTGAAGGAGTATATCAGTGATTCAAACATTCAAGATCGATTGGAAGAGAAGGTAAGTTTAATTTCAAAACTTTCGCCTTTAATATCGCGTAACTTGAATGGAAACCCGAGGCAAATAAAAAGGTTTTTGAACACATTTGTCCTTCGCAAGAAGTTAGCAGATGCAGCCAAGTTATCAGATTTTAAGGATGATGTCTTAGCAAAACTGATGATACTTGAATATGCTGAACCAAATCTCTTTTCGGAGTTATACTCATGGCAAGTGAGCAATAAAGGCTATGCTTTACCGCTAAAAGCGATGGAAGTTTTAGATAAGGATGGAAAGGTGACTCTCGGAGAACAATTCGCGAAATGGAAAAGTGCGGTAGAATGGCTTCAGTCCGAACCTTTCTTATCCGATGTTGATTTGAGGGACTATTTCTGGCTTTCACGAGATAGTTTAGAGTCTATGTCAAATGTAATGACTCCTCCGATTGTAAAGCAGGTTTTATCATCGTTGATGACGAAAGGCCAAGCAGAGAGACTGATTCATAATAAGATTAAGGATGATGTGTTAGGCATGCCGGAGAACTTACAACATGAATTATATTCTCAATTAGAGAAGCACGCATTGGCGAACGAGGATGAAAGGAAGCAAATCTTCAATCTGTTTGAATATCTGATAAATGATGGATGTGCATGCGGGAAAGAATTTCGAAGCATGTGTAAACAGGTTGGGTTTAAAAAGAAGCCATCACTAAAAGAAATAGTAAGAAGAATTGCAGCAGCGCATCAAGAATATAACGACTTAATGTAAAAAGTGTATATGGGAACATCAAAATCATATGGAGGCTTAAGGGGAAATCCTCGATGGAGTTCTATGAGTAGAACGGTAAGTCTGGCCGTAAATAATGGTAGTCCTACGCAGCAATCATTAGCAAAAGTAATGTCTCGCGCTGCAGAATTTATGGGAGGTTTGAATATGGAATCATCCGGAAATTCTGCTCGAAGAATGCATGCTGGGATTCGAACTGCTCAACAATTAGGTTCATTTTTGATTGGTATACAGCGAGTAGGATTTGGCGCATCGTTAAATAATATCAATGGTGGCATAGAAATCAACGATGCAAACCAAGCGATAAATGTTATTATAGAGAAATGTGCAGCAAATGCAGGGGTATTGGACGAAGTTGCTGCAAAAGCTGCAATGCGTCGTTTGCTTGAAGAGATAGGAGCAGACGCGAATACTATAGAAGAATTGGGAGAGAAATTTGATGAAGCTTTGGATGGTTATGGAATGGAAGAACTTTTAATTATGTATATAGGCTTCTATATCTTTGAACATCTTTGTACAGATTTTTATGAAAAGCTCATTAAAACAAAAGGGCAAAGAGAAACCGACAGTTTTTATAGTGAACTAAAAGACTATATTGTTGAGAAGACAAAGACAATGTCTAGACAACGAGATTTAAAGGCTGTCGATTGGCAATCTGCGAATGGTAAAGCGATAATGCAAGAGATATTTCAAAGTACATTAAATGAATTTGAAAATTATGAAGGTTAACGTTTCCATATCATATCCTCAAAAATCAAGAGAGTTTGCTCGTTTTATTTTAAGCTATGGTGAGCAAAATGTAACAGAGGTAGCCTTAGATGTAGATTATGGTCAGATGTATGCTTTTACGGGGTTACAGACCGGTATAGCATTTGATCTTTTTGTGATAGCATGCATATCATATGGAGTGGATATTTTGCTTCCTCGATTGGGAGTTGGTTATGACGGTTGGAGTAGAGAGATTGAAATTTCATATCCCGTGGAGAATGTTGGCGTCTTTACGAATGGGAAATTAGATTTGGAACAAATGTTGAATTTCCTTACAGGGGATGTGTGGACAATATCTTTCGAACAAAGGGAGACAACGCCTTTATACATTGCCGGTAAACGGAGCAAGGTGTGCGCAGCTTCCATTAGAAATAGTTATAAGGTAGTTAACCTCTTTTCCGGTGGTATGGATTCTTTAATCGGTGCCATAGATCATCTGTCAAATTCAACTGATCGAATATGTTTGGTTTCTCATACAGATTCGATGTTTAAGGGGGCCAAAAATGATCAATTAGAGATACTTAAGTTAATTGGACAAAAATACAACCATTTTCATCACATACCAACGCGAGTAAATATGGAGAAACGAGATCTCCATGGGAATAAGTATGCGAAAGAAACAACATTAAGATCAAGATCCTTCCTTTTTTTGAGTATGGCAATTTTAGTGGCAGATTCAATAGATACCCACATGCCGGTATACATACCAGAAAATGGTACAATATCTTTAAACTATCCATTAACTCCATCAAGGCGAAGTTCATGTAGCACAAGAACTACACATCCATATTTTTTGAATCTGATGCAAAAATTTCTGGGAGTTATATCACTTAGTCATCAAATTGAAAATAAGTATCAATATTGTACTAAGGGCGAGATGGTTGAACGCTGTGGAGATAGAGAGTTGTTACTGAACACCTATGGGCTTTCTTGTTCTTGCGGTAAACGAGGAACACGAAAAGATATACGTGATAATGGGCATGTACCTCATTGTGGAGTATGCATGCCTTGTGTATATAGGAGAGCGGCTTTACATAAAATTGGTATTTCAGAGCAGGTGGGGACGGATATATTTCGTCCAAAGAAACGTAAAATATATGAAATTCCAGATATGCCGGCACTTATCAGTTTTATCAGAACAAATCTTTCTTTAAATGATATAGAGAAGGGGCTTTTAGTAAATGGGTCTTTGCCAATAGAGCATCTTAGAGAATACGCCAATGTGGTCTATCGTACAAGAGATGAGATAAAAAAATGGATTCGCGATGAGGCATCGATTGAACTTAAAAAAGAATTTGGTTTATGCTGATTGATGCGCATTGCCATATTGACATGTTAGAGAATCCAGAGGCGTACTTGCAGAAACAGGAACGTGATGGGAATATTACCATCGGGATGACGAATTTACCAAGTCATTTTAAGATGGGGTATCCTTATTTTAGGAATTTGAAGCGTAGTCGATTGGCATTGGGGTATCACCCATTGATGGTGGCAGAAAATCCAAATGAGTTGAAATTGTTTAAGAAGTATCTACCATACACATCGTATATCGGTGAGATTGGATTAGATTTCTCGCGTGAGGGAATTGGAAGCAAAATGCAGCAAGTGGATATGTTACGAAAGATATTGGAGAATATATCAGGAGAGCGAAAGATTGTGAGTGTTCATTCGAGACGTGCTGAGAAAGAGTTATATGGTTTGCTGCGAGAGTATGATATAAAAAATGTAATATTTCATTGGTATAGCGGACCATTAGGATTAATAAGTGAAATAGAGTCAGCGGGATATTATTTCTCACTCAATGAGGCGATGACATGTTCGCAGAACGGGTGTGCTATTATAGAGAAGATATCCAGAAGTCGGGTCTTGACAGAAACGGATGCTCCATATAATGAGAAGAAGAACTTATCTGCCACGTTAAGACAAGTGGACATGAGTGAGGAACAGGTGAAAGAGAATTTTTATAAGTTATTGGAAGGAATAAAATGACGAAATGATGGGCTGTTAAAAGAAATGCCAAAAACAAGAAAATAGAGAAATAATACGTAAGATATCATGATTAAGATAATAGAACTGATATTACCGTTAGTTGGTGTATTAATTGGTTGGGGATGCACAGAATTAAGTAATCATTTTTCTAATAGATATAAAAAGAGACAAACAGTTAATAGGGCTATTTCTATGCTTCTGGAGTTGTACTTCCAAATAAAAAGAATATCTATAGCCGTTCAGCAATCTCAATCTTATATTGAATGGTATTTGGCTCAGTTCAAAGGAAATACGTTTAATGAAGAAGAAAAAGAAATATTGAATAATGCTTTGGCAAGCACAATTAATCCTTTGATTACAGAACTTGCGACATGCGACATAAATAAAATACAATTAGATTATGATAATGTATTAAAGGAACTTTCCTCATATTATCCGGTTGATGCATATCGACTGAGAGGCAGGGATGATGTTAAAACCATATTAACATATATTGATGACTATTACGATAGTATAAAAGATAAGGTTCCTGTAAGTGAAGATGAGTATAATGTGGTTACAGCAAAAATCAAACCCATATTACAATCACAAGCGATACAAGGACATTTGTCTGCTCTTAGAGACGAAATTGAAACTTTATCAGATGGTTTTAGTTGTTCTCAGCGCAAAGATATAGTAACAACATTAAATAATATTGACTCCGACGATGATACATATAAACAGAACTTCGAAGAAATCAAAGCAAGTATTATTGTGATATTAAGAAAGAAAATGCCTAATGAAATTGTATAAAATACAATATCCCTGCACGCAAAAAGCGATATAGAATTAGTATTTGAATTTGTGACAAAAGCAACAGACATGAAGGAAAATGAATGGGAGAGCACACATTAATAACGTCCGTAATGCGAAATAATCGTTGTATATTTAAAATATTTGTTGTATCTTTGCACTCGATTTAACATCTATAGTATGGATTAAGGCAGAATAATCGTTGGTATAAAACCGTCTCGAACGTTTAGTCCCCATACTATTACATCCAAAAACTGGATAGTTCATTGGGCTTTTAGACCCCGTATTTGCAACGATAGTGTTCAGATGTATCAGATGTTCAATCAATGCATATAATTAAATAACGATTATGACTTACATTGGTATTGACGTTAGCAAGGATTCGTTCGTAGTGGCTTATCCAACAAAGAGTGGTTACACAACTAAAACATTCCCTAACACCACAGGTGATGTGCGCAAATTTATTAACTCGCTCCCGGAAGATTGCCATTGTGTGATGGAGGCAACCGGCAACTACAGCATGCTGCTTCTTTATCTCCTCCAAGAGTCTAACAAACCTGTTAGCATGGAGAATCCGCAGAAGATAAAGCATTTTGCACGTGCTATGTTGAGTACGACAAAGACAGATGAGATAGATGCTAAACTTATTGCTATGTACGGAGAGAAGATGAATCCTGCTCCATACAAAATACCATCGGAGAGTATAATTCTGCTTAAGCAGAAACGTACTGTCCTTAGGCAGCTCAAGAAGCAACTTACTGCGATGATTAATCTGCAGCACTCTTTGTCTGTTCTACCCAAGCAAGACCCAACGGCTAAGGTTGCTACAGAACAAACCATTAAGTTCCTGCGTAAGCAAATCTCTAAGATAGAGGAGGAGATTACTAACCTCTCTAATAAAGAGTTTAAACGCCAGATGGAACTACTTACATCCATTAAAGGCATTGGTGAGAACATCGCTTCTGCACTCATAATGGCTACTGGTGGTTTTACGTACTTTAGCAACGCTAAACAGATTTCGCGGTTTCTGGGACTTTGCCCCACCTACCAACAATCGGGTACGTCAATCAATATCAAAGGTCACATTAATCGCAATGGAGATACACATCTACGTAGTCAATTATATATTGCTGCAATGGCATCATTAAGATGTAACGCTGCATGCAAGGAAACATTTGATCGATTGATCGCCAAAGGTAAATCTGGCAAAGTCGCCATCATCGCAGTAGCTAACAAACTAATCCGCCAAATGTTTGCTATTGTCACATATAATCGCCCCTTTATAAATGGATATGTATCATCTTTTGCATAAAAAGTTAATTTTTTATTAAATTTTTAATATAGTTCGTTCGAGCAAATGTGAGATAAGAACGAGATGCGTGTGAGAGGGAAGGGTAAACGAAAGAAGAAAATAAGCGATATGGATAACAACAAAAGCAATATAATCATTTATAACACCATCGACGGAAAGGCGAGTGTGGTGCTATATGCGCGGGAAGGAAGCGTGTGGATGAACCAAAATCAGCTTGCGGAACTTTTTGACACCTCTAAGCAAGGTATAGGATAACATATCGCTAACATACTGAACGAGAGTGAGTTAGGCGCAAATTCAGTTGTAAAGAAATTCTTTACTACTTGCCGCAGACAGGAAGAAATATGAGGTGACGCGGAGTTGGCTGAGCTTGAGGAGCAGTTGGAGAAACGGGAGAAGGAGTAGTTATAGATTGAAAATTGTAGAGAAATATGAAGATAACATTGATTGCAGGGGCAAGGCCCAATTTCATGAAAATAGCGCCGCTGATTAAGGCTATAGAGAAGTGGAATAAACAGCCTAACCCCAACCCTTCCATAAAAGGAAGAGAGAATGGAATAGAGTATCGGCTGGTGCATACCGGACAGCACTATGACAAGAACATGAGTGATACGTTCTTTGAGGAGTTGGGTATTCCGGCTCCGGATGTGAACTTAGGTTGCGGCGGAGGCACACAGGCGGAACAGACGGCGCATATCATGGTAGAGTTTGAGAAAGACCTGATGGCTCATCCGACAGACGTAGTACTTGTGGTAGGCGATGTGACAAGCACTATGGCTTGTTCGATCGTGGCGAAGAAACTGAATACCAAAGTGTGCCACGTGGAGGCGGGCATCCGCTCTTGGGACTTGACGATGCCGGAGGAGATAAACCGTATGGTGACCGACAGTCTGGCGGATTATATGTTCACGACGAGCGAGGTGGCAAACAGAAACCTTGTACGGCAAGGAGCCTTGTTAGTTGAGAGAGGAGAGATAAGAGTTGAGAGTAGTTCGAAAGTGGAAGGTGGCAAGTCTCTGCCGGAGGATAAGTATGCCTATGAGCGAGTTCCACAACGCGTTTGGCATGTGGGTAATGTGATGATCGATACACTGCTGGCAAACAGGGCACGTTTCCGCAAACCGCAAGTGTGGGATGAGTTGAGACTAAAGGAGAAAGAATATATCGTCATGACAATGCACCGCCCGGCTAACGTAGATGAGGAGACACATCTGAAAGCACTGATGGAGCAGATTATTACAAATGTGCATGGATTGCCTATTATCTTCCCGATACATCCGAGAACGGCGAAGATTTTCTATAACCTCTGGGGTGATGCTGAAAAGTTGGCAAAGCGTTTCCCGAATCTGCATATCGTAGAACCATTAGGTTATCTGGAGTTTAACTATCTGGTGGAACGCGCGAAAGCAGTTGTGACGGACTCGGGAGGTATCACTGAGGAGACAACCGTTATGGGGGTGCCGTGTATCACGCTGCGTGACAATACCGAGCGGCCGGAGACCTGTACAGTGGGGACAAACGAGTTGATCGGCACGAATCCGGCTGCCATCAAACCGGCTCTGGACAAACTCTTTGCCGGTGAATGGAAGAAAGGCGCTATTCCGGAATTATGGGACGGGCATGCTGCTGAACGGATCATTGCAATCCTATCCGGATTGGCGGAATAAAAGTCGAAAGACCGCGGCAGAGCCGCTCAAAGACGAAAGATAATCATGAAAACATTTTAATTTATACTACTATGTTACCAATTCTTTTTACGCTGATTAGTTTGCCGTATGCGCCGGAGGCGCTGGAGCCGGTGATGAGCAAAGAGACTATCGAGTACCACTACGGCAAGCACCTGCAGGGTTATGTGGACAACCTCAATAAACTCGTTGCCGGGACGGAATACGAAGGCATGCCGCTGGAGGAGATCGTCGTCAAGGCGCAAGGAGGCATCTTCAATAACGCCGGGCAGATACTGAACCATAACCTCTATTTCACGCAGTTCGCACCGGTGAGCGACTTAACGAAGGCCTTAACGAATGAACGAATGAACGAGTTAACGGTCGTCAAGGCCATCGTTCGTGATTTCGGTTCGTTGGAGGCATTCCAAGCAGAGTTTGAGCAGAAAGGCGTGACGTTGTTCGGTTCGGGCTGGGTTTGGCTGGCAGCCGACAAGGACGGCAAGCTCGTCATCACCCAGGAGCCCAATGCCGGCAATCCGCTGACGAAGGGACTCAAGCCTCTGCTGACGATGGACGTCTGGGAGCATGCGTATTATATCGACTACCGCAACCGCCGCGCCGCGCACCTGCAAGCCCTCTGGCAGATCATCAACTGGAATGAGATAGAGAGGAGGTATGTATGCAAGTAGGGGATAAGATGCCGGCATTCAGAGCAACGGACGAGCAGGGAAGAGTGGTGACGGAGAAGGAGCTGCTCGGCAAAAAGACGGTGATCTATTTCTATCCGAAGGACTCGACGCCGGGTTGCACCGCAGAGGCTTGTAACATCCGCGACAACTACCATGCTTTTCTGGCACAGGGCTATCAGGTCTATGGCGTGAGCAAGGATTCGCAGGCATCGCATGTCCGGTTCAAAGAAAAATATGCGTTGCCGTTTCCGCTGCTGAGCGACCCGACGACGGAAATGTTGCAGGCTTTCGGCGCATGGGGCGAGAAGAAGAACTACGGCAAAGTGACGATGGGAACGCTTCGTAAGACGTTTATTTTCAATGCCGAAGGAATACTGGAGCGCATCATCGAGAAAGTGGATACAAAGAACCATAGCGCGCAGATTCTGTAAGAGCGCGGGATAAACTCATTTACCATTATGTTGATCAAGATCTATAGTGCCGCTCCTGTGGGGATTGACGCGGTGCCGGTGACGATAGAGGTGCATGCGGTGCCGGGCTTCGATTTCACGCTGGTGGGTCTGCCGGACACGTCGGTGAAAGAGTCGCATGAGCGCATCCTCGCGGCGCTGACGGTGAACGGCATGGAGAACCTGCGGCGCGCTTTCACCATCAACATGGCTCCTGCGGACATCAAGAAAGAGGGTTCCGCCTTCGATCTGCCGCTCGCGATAGGCATGTTAGCCGCTGCGGAGAAGGTGAAAGCTAAAGAACTGGAGTACTACATGATCATGGGCGAACTGTCGCTGGACGGTTCGCTACAGCCCATTCGCGGCGCACTGCCTATAGCGCTCTGTGCGCGTAAAGCAGGCTTCAAAGGCTTGATCTTGCCGGAAGCCAATGCGGAGGAAGCTGCCGTGGTGAACGGACTGGAGGTATATGGGTTGAAGAACCTGACGGAGGTGGTGCGGTTCCTGAACGGCGAGAGGAAAGACGAGTTGAATCCTGAGGATACATTTGCGCCTACAAGGGTGGATACGCAAGCGCTGTTCGATGAACTGGCGTTTCCGTCGGACTTGGACTTCGCGGACGTGCGCGGACAGTACAAAGTACGTCGGGCGGTGGAGATAGCCGCTGCCGGCGGACATAACATGATTATGGTCGGTCCTCCGGGTGCCGGCAAGAGCATGATTGCCAAGCGTATCCCGTCAATCCTGCCTCCGCTGACGCTCGAAGAGGCTCTGGAGACAACCAAGATCCACTCGATAGCCGGTTTGACGAACAAGAAGAAAGGTGCGAGCGGTTCGCTGATTGTGCAGCGTCCGTTCCGCAGTCCGCATCACACCATCACCGATGTTGCCCTGGTAGGCGGCGGCCAGAACCCTCATCCGGGTGAGATCAGTCTGGCGCATAACGGTGTGCTCTTTCTGGACGAGCTGCCGGAATACAAGCGTTCGGCACTGGAGGTGATGCGCCAGCCGTTGGAAGACAGGCATATCACCGTAGCGCGCACCAAGGAGACGGTCGATTATCCGGCGTCGTTCATGTTGGTGGCGGCGATGAACCCTTGCCCTTGCGGCCATTATGGCGAGAACAACCCCGCGCATCCGTGTACCTGTACGCCGGCGCAGGTACACCGTTATATGAGCAAGATCAGCGGTCCGCTGCTTGACCGGATAGATATCCAATGCGAGATTGAGGCGGTGCCTTACGAGCAGTTGCGCGACACGCAGCCCGGTGAGTCTTCAGCGGTGATGAGGGAACGGGTGCTGAAGGCGCGAGAGATCCAGAACGAGCGGTTCAAACACAGCAAACTGGTGCACTGCAACGCCATGATGAACGCCAAGATGGTTCGGGAGTATTGCGCGCTGGATGCCGAATGTGACAAGTTGCTGGAGTTCTCGATGAACAGGTTAGGGCTCTCGGCGCGCGCGTATGACCGTATATTGAAAGTCGCGCGCACGATAGCGGATATAGAAGGAGCGGAGAACATTCAGAAGAAGCACCTGTTAGAGGCTATTTCTTACCGGTCGCTGGACAGAAGCAGTTATTCGGGGTAGCCGGAGTATAGCGCAAAGGCTCCGAAAACAATCAAATATGCGGGCATAACGAATTTTTATCTTCAAATGCTTGCGTATTTGATTTTTTTTTTGTAACTTTGCGCCAAAATTGGCGCGAAGCCGGAATAACCTTGAAATCGATTAAACTGTATATATATTATGAATCTTTCTGAATTAACCGACAAGATCTACGCAGAGGGCGTAGAGAAAGGCAATGCCGAAGCACAACAAATCGTTGAGAAAGCGAATGCTAAGGCGGCAGACATCGTAGCAGAGGCCGAGAAGAAAGCCGCTGCTGTTATCGCAGAGGCGGAGGGCAAGGCTGCTGATCTGGACAAGAAGACCCGTGCGGAGCTCAAATTGTATGCCGAGCAGAGTGTGAATGCGGTGAAGACGGAGATCGTCAATCTGCTTTCGGATCAGATTGCCGCAGATAGCGTCAAGGCTGCTACGGCGGATGCCAAGTTCATGCAAGGGCTGATTACCAAACTGGCAGAGCAGATGGCGAAAGACGGCGAGGTACTCATTGAGACCAAAGACGCCGAGGCTCTGAAGAAATATTTCACCGCCAATGCCAAAGGGTTGTTGGAAAAAGGCGTGAAGATCAGCGAAGTGAAGGGAATCAAGACAGATTTTACCATCCAGCCGGCCAAGGGCGGTTACAAACTCGCTTTCGGTGATGCCGAGTTCATCGCTTATTTCAAAGAAATGCTTCGTCCCCAGTTGGTAGAAGAACTGTTCTAAATTGTACATTGTTAAATTGTACATTCTATGACTTACGAATATTTATTAGCGGGATTGCCGGAACTGAAAGCCGGTTCGGATTCTCCGATTAGCCTGGAGAAGCTGGACGAGTTGCTGGACGAGCAGCTCTCCGGAGCCGACAAGCAGCTGCTGGACCTGCTACGCGTGCCTATTGACGAGGTTACGTTAAAGCAGGGTTTGAAGGCGAAGAACCGGTTTGTAAGGGAGTGGTTCGCCTTCAACCGCGACATGAACAACGTGCTCGTGGCACAGATATGCCGCAAGCACGGATTCAATGTAAAGCAACAGGTGATAGGCGAAGATGAAGTGGCGGAGCAGTTACGCACCCATTCGAACCAGAAAGATTTCGGTCTGAACGAACTGCCGGATGACTACCAGGCAATTCTGGCATTAGCGCAGATAGAGGATCTGATGGCTCGCGAGAAAGGGATGGACGCTATCCGTTTCGAGTGGCTGCATGACCGGACAGAGTTTGACTTCTTCTCGCCGGAGATGGTATTTGCCTATTATCTGGAGAGCGTGATGCTTCATCGTTGGAGCCTGCTGACCGTGGAGGAAGGCGAGAAAGTCTTCCGCGGCATGGTAGCCGATATGAAGAAAGGCGTCAAGCTGGACGCGTAGATTACGTAGTTCGCGTAGTTTACGACCAATACGGAAACAACGAAAACAACGAAAAATACAGAAATTTTAGATATGACAACAGGAAAAGTAAAAGGCATCATCGCCAACCTCGTGACCGTGGCTGTCGATGGGCCTGTAGCACAAAACGAGATTTGCTACATCTACGTTGGAGAGACCAAACTGATGGCCGAGGTGATCAAGGTCATCGGCGCCAACGTGTATGCGCAGGTTTTTGAGTCCACGCGTGGTCTCAAAGTGGGCAACAAAGTGGAGTTTACCGGCCACATGCTCGAAGTGACCCTCGGCCCGGGTCTGCTGAGCCGTAACTATGACGGTCTGCAGAATGACCTGGATAAACTTACCGGTGTGTTCCTCAAGCGCGGTGAGTACAACTTCCCGCTTGACGAGGAGAAGAAATGGGACTTCAAGCCTATTGCCAAAGTGGGCGACAAGGTAGAAGCCGCTTCATGGCTGGGTGAGGTGGACGAGAACCACCAACCGCACAAGATTATGGTGCCATTCGTGTTCGAGGGTACTTATACCGTGAAAGCCATCAAAGGCGCAGGCCAATACACCATCAACGAGGTGATTGCCGTACTGACGGACGCGGAGGGACAAGACCATCCCGTCACGATGGTGCAGAAATGGCCGGTGAAGAAAGCTATCCTTGCTTACCGCGAGAAACCGCGTCCCTTCAAACTGTTAGAGACCGGTGTCCGTACCATTGATACAGCTAACCCGCTTTGCGAAGGAGGTACAGGTTTCATCCCCGGTCCGTTCGGAACCGGTAAGACCGTCCTTCAGCACGCTATCTCCAAACAGGCGGAAGCGGACATTGTGATTATCGCGGCCTGCGGTGAGCGTGCCAACGAGGTAGTAGAGACCTTTACCGAGTTCCCCGAACTCGACGACCCGCACACCGGACGCAAATTGATGGAGCGTACCATCATTATTGCTAATACGTCGAACATGCCTGTGGCTTCCCGTGAGGCGTCTGTCTATACGTCCATGACCATCGCCGAGTACTACCGTTCGATGGGGCTGCGTGTGCTGCTGATGGCGGACTCTACGAGCCGTTGGGCACAGGCGCTGCGTGAGATGAGTAACCGTCTGGAGGAGCTTCCGGGACAGGACGCTTTCCCGATGGACCTCTCCGCTATCATCGGCGCTTTCTACGCACGCGCAGGCTACGTGTACCTTAATAATGGTGCCACGGGTTCCGTAACGTTCCTCGGTACCGTATCGCCTGCCGGCGGTAACCTCAAGGAGCCGGTGACCGAAGGTACAAAGAAGGTAGCGCGCTGTTTCTACGCCTTGGAGCAGGCGCGTGCCGACCGCAAGCGCTATCCGGCTGTCAACCCCATTGACTCGTACTCGAAATATGTAGAGTACCCTGAGTTTGCCGACTATATCTCTAACCTTATTGACAAAGACTGGCTGCCGATGGTTAACGACATGAAGACCTATCTGCAACGCGGTAAGGAGATTCAGGAGCAGATCAACATCCTCGGTGATGACGGTGTACCTGTTGATTACCACGAGGCTTTCTGGAAATCCGAAGTCATTGACTTTGTGATTCTCCAGCAGGACGCTTTCGATAAGATAGATGCCGTTTGTCCTCTGGACCGCCAGCAGTATATGCTGCGTCTCGTGATGGACATCTGCAAACACGACTACGATTTCGATAATTTCCTCGATGTCATTGATTACTTCAAACGCGTCATCAACCTCTGCAAGCAGATGAACTACTGTGAGTTCCATTCCACTGAGTTTGAGGACTACCGCAGTAAATTAGATTCCCTCCTCGCGGAGAAACAAATCTGATTTAATTGATAATTTATAATTGATAATTGAAAGTTTTATGGCTAAAGCATTTCAAAAGATATATACGCAGATTACTGCTATAACGAAAGCCACTTGCTCCCTCAAAGCGGAAGGTGTAGGTAACGATGAGTTGGCTACCGTTAACGGAAAGTTGGCACAGGTGGTAAAGATCATCGGTGACGAGGTGACGCTGCAGGTATTCCAGGGAACAGAAGGTATCCCGACCAACGCAGAGGTCGTATTCCTCGGCAAAGCGCCGAGCCTGAAAGTAAGTGACCAACTCGCAGGTCGTTTCTTCAACGCCTATGGCGAGCCTATTGACGGCGGACCTGCTATTGAGGGCAAAGAGGTTGAAATCGGCGGTCCTTCGGTGAATCCCGTTCGCCGTAAGCAACCGTCGGAGTTGATTGCAACGGGTATCGCAGGTATTGACCTGAACAACACACTTGTTTCCGGTCAGAAGATTCCATTCTTTGCCGATCCGGACCAGCCGTACAACCAAGTGATGGCTAATGTGGCGTTACGTGCAGAGGCAGACAAAATTATCCTCGGCGGTATGGGCCTGACCAATGATGACTACCTCTATTTCAAGAACGTATTCTCCAATGCCGGTGTGCTCGACCACATCGTTTCGTTCGTTAACACCACGGAGAACCCGCCTGTAGAGCGACTGCTGATTCCGGATATGGCGTTAACAGCTGCTGAGTATTTTGCTGTAGAGAAACACGAGAAAGTGCTCGTCCTGCTGACGGATATGACGCTTTATGCGGATGCATTGGCGATTGTGTCGAACCGTATGGACCAGATTCCTTCCAAAGACTCTATGCCGGGATCGCTCTATTCTGACCTTGCCAAGATCTATGAGAAGGCTGTTCAATTCCCCGAGAGTATCGGCGGCGGTTCCATCACCATCATCGCCGTAACCACGCTTTCCGGCGGCGATATTACACATGCTATTCCGGATAACACCGGTTATATCACAGAAGGTCAGTTGTACCTCCGTCGTGACAGTGAGATTGGTAAGGTCATCGTGGATCCGTTCCGTTCACTGAGCCGTCTGAAACAGCTGGTTGCCGGCAAGAAGACCCGCGAAGACCATCCGCAGGTAATGAACGCCGCAGTTCGTTTGTATGCAGATGCGGCTAACGCCAAGACCAAGAAGGAGAATGGTTTCGACTTGACGGACTACGACAACCGCTGTCTGGATTTCGCACGCGACTACAGCCGTGAGATCCTTGCCATCGACGTGAACATCAATACTGTTCAGATGCTCGACGTGGCATGGACGCTCTTCGGCAAGTACTTCAAGCCGAAAGAGGTGAATATCAAGGCTGCATTGGTAGAAAAATACTGGCCAAAAGCATAATCTATATGGCTATTCAATATCAATTTAATAAAACATCGCTGCAGGTTCTGGAGAAGGATCTGAAGATGCGGCAGAGGACGCTTCCTACGCTCCAAAGCAAGGAGACTGCTCTTCGTCTGGAAGTCAAAAAGGCGAAGAAGGAGTTGGAAGAGCTGGACGAAGAAGTGAACCGCCGTATCAAGGATTATGACCAGATGTTAGCTCTTTGGGGAGAGTTTGACACCTCGCTCATCCATGTGGACGACGTACGTATGTCGGTCAAGAAGATTGCCGGTGTACGTGTGCCTGTCTTGGACGAGGTGGTCTATTCGACCAAAGAGTTCTCGCTGTTCTTCAGCCCGAAATGGTTTGCCGACGGGTTCGAGCAAATCAAAGCGATAGCGGATGTAGGTATCCGTCAGGAGTTTGTGCGCCGCAAGGTGGACCTATTAGAATACGCGCGTAAGAAAACAACGCAGAAGGTCAACCTCTTTGAGAAAGTACAGATCCCCGGCTATCAGGATGCTATCCGTAAGATCAAACGATTCATGGAGGACGAGGAGAACTTGTCCAAATCCAGCCAGAAGATCGTTAAGTCCAAACGCGAGGCGGAAGCTCGCCTAGAAGAGGAAAGGAGGCAAGCATGATTACGCAAATGAAGAAATACACCTTCCTGGTGTTCCATCGTGACTATGAGCCTTTCCTGACGCAGTTGCGCGAGTTGGGCGTAGTACATATCACCCAGAAGGCGGCAGGCCTCATGGAGGATGACGAGGCGCTTCAGGCTGCATTGCAACACGAGGATGAGCTCCGCAGGCTGATCAAACAAGGTGCGCCAGATCAGATGATTCAGGAGCGTACGGCGATAGAGCAGCGGATAGCAGATGCCAAAGCCTCTATGCAGCAAGCGGCTGTATGGGGCGAGTTCGATACGGAACGCATTAAGGCGTTGAACGAGGCAGGATATACGCTCCGTTTCTTCTCCTGCGGCGCAAGCGCTTATCAGGAGGAGTGGGGGATTAAAGTCTCCGAGAAAGATGGCAAGACCTATTTCGTGCAAGTCATCGCAGACGGCGCAAACAACGAAAACTACGGGGACTACGAAAACTACGCAACGCCGTTGCCTCAACCGGAGAAGTCCGCTTCTCAATGGCAGGTAGAGATAGAAAACCTGAAAGGGCTTTTAGCAGCCGCTAACGGCCGCATTGAGGCTTGGCGACTGGCGAATATGGAGAAACTGCAAGCCGAACTCAAGGAGGCACGTCAGCAGATAGACTGGACCCGTGTTCATCTCTCTACCGACCAACTCGCCGAGGGAGCGCTTTGTCTGTTCGAAGGTTTCTGCCCGATAGACAAAGAGGAGGAACTGAATGCCCTGCTGTCGAAAGCGGAAGTGTATTACGAGGAGACAGATCCCGAGAAAGAGGACGCAACGCCTATCCAGTTGCACAACAACTGGTTTGTGAAGCTCTTCGAGCCGCTGACCGGCATGTACGGATGGCCTAACTACAATGAGTTTGACCCGACACCTATTCTCGGTCCGTTCTTCCTGTTGTTCTTCGCCCTCTGTATCGGCGACGCCGGCTATGGTATCATGCTGACGCTCATCGGGTATCTTATTTACAAGGACAAACTGAAGATTGAGATGTTCGAGGGTCTGGGAGGAATCATCATGGCGCTGGGCGTTGGTTCTACCGTCATCGGTTACCTCATGGGCGGCTTCTTCGGCATCGACCTCTTCCGCGCAGCATGGTTCCCGGAGTGGGCGAAAGCGCCGATGTTCAACAACCTCGGCGTGGACGGCAAGATAGGCGAGTACGACGTGATGATGGTATTAGCTATC
>CACYKR010000045.1 GCA_902774995.1 uncultured Bacteroidales bacterium
AACGGGAGGTGTCGATACGGTTCTTCTTCATCTGCAGCTCCACCAGTTTGCCCGTCAGCACCACTTCACCTACGTCATAGCCCGGATTGGCTTCCACCACGATCTTCACGCCTTTTTCCAACGGCAGGTGCGTGCTGTTATGGAAATAGCCCTTGCGTGTATTCTTGAACTGTACCTCGATCAGGTCCGTCAATTGCGTATTCTCCGGCAGATCACTCAGCCAGTCGCTTACCGGCAGCATATGTGCAGAGTTGCGCTTGGTTGCCGGAGCACCGAGTTGCTCATGCGGATTTCCTACGGTATATTTATTCATATCTTTGGTTTTTTAATCAATACTATCATTTGGAGGCATAGATCAAAGAAAATCATCTTCGCATTGCCGTTCTGTTCTATCTGGCGCTCCGCCAGATCGAGCTGGTTCATGATCCCCTCCACATTGCCGGAATGGATAAAAGGCGCGAATTTAACGGAGAAATCCCGCTCTTCTTCCATCTGGTAATTGAGCTCCGGCCGGCCCACATTACGGATATAGTTCTCGCGGACCTGTTGCTGGGCGTATTGCAGGAAATGTTTCTGCCGCTCGCGCCCCACCTTGCTGTCCGCCATCTCCATACTCCATTGCCTTAACCGCTTGAGCGACTCGTATTTCTTCTGCGGATCACGCAGCACGCCTACGGTATAGGCGTCGCGGAAAAGTGCGATGAAATCGCGAAGTTCCTGTTTGTTCTCGTCCCCTTCGGCGGCTTTCTTCTTTGCCGTGAGATAACTGCCGTTGGCTATTCTGGCTATGTCCGTAGCCCGGCCTGGGGCAACCCCTTCCTGCACCAACGCCGCAGCAATAGTCTCGGCCTCCAGCCGCGGTACGCGAATCGTCTGTACACGCGATTGGATGGTTGCCAACAGCTGCTCCGGATGCTCGCTCACCATCAGAAAGACCGTCCGCTCGGGCGGCTCTTCCAGCAGTTTCAGCAGTTTGTTAGCCGTAGTGATATTCATCTTCTCCGGCTGCCAGATGATCATCACCTTGTAGCCGTCTCCATAAGGTTTGAGACTGAGTTTGCGGAGAATCTCGCCGCTCTCTTTCTCATAGATCATACTCTGCTTGGTCTCTACGCCTAAAGCCCGGTGCCAGTCGTCAAGGTCAAAATAACGGCTGTTGAGAATAATCTCGCGCCAGTTCTCCAGAAAGTTATCGCACACCTCGTCAGACCCCACAATAGGGAAAACGAAATGCAGATCCGGATGTTGCAGTTTATTGAATTGCAGGCAGGTAGGACACACGCCGCAACTGTCCTCATCCGTACGGTGGGGACAGTTCAGATACTGGGCATATGCCAGAGCCAGTTGCAGTTTGCCGATACCGGATATACCGGCGAAAAGTTGCGCATGAGGGATTCGTCCCTCACGTACCGACTGACGCAACTGCCGTTTGACAGCCTCTTGTCCTATGATCTCGCGGAAAAGCATTTATTTGCCGAGCTCCTTGCGCATCGCCGTTACCATCTCGGCGTACTCTTCGTCCGTCAGATAGACCTTACCCGGATTCATCTGGAACGTGCCTCCGTAATCAGGACCGTCCACGTATTTGGGAGCCAGATGGAAATGCAGATGGCTCAGTTTGTCGGAATAAGCGCCGTAGTTGATTTTCTCCGGTTGGAAGATTTTCTGCATGGCGCGGGTAACGTCCGCCACATCGGCCATGAACAGGTTACGCTGCTCGTCGCTCAGCTCATTCAGGTCATTCACATGCCCGTCGTAAGCTACCAGACAGCGGCCGTGATAGGTCTGCTCCTTGAATACGAACGCGCGCGACACACGCAGGTGCGCGATTTCAATCATCAAGTCATGAAGGGTCTCATTATTTGTACAATAGAGACAGTTTTTAGGATCGGAATACATAATTTATCTACTCATTTACTGATTGTCAATTGTTTCTGACGGCCGTCAATCACCGCATTGCGCACCGCCTCGATAGCCTCGTTCGGGTCGCTGAACTGCTTGAGGTCTATCGGTTCGCCGATATGCATGTGTACCGGATGGCGGTGTACGAACGGCTTGCCTTTCGGCAACACCTCGAAACATCCGTCCAGCGACAGCGGTATCACCGGCAGACCCAAGTCCCATGCTATCTGGAAAGCACCTCTCTTGAATCGGCCTACCTCGCCGTTCAGCGAACGCGTTCCTTCGGGGAAAATCACCGTACTCACGCCGCCTACCAGCTGCTTCTCCACCTCCTTGAGGCTCTCCAGAGCCGCCTTGGCATTGCGGCGATCGACAAAGATATGCCCTGCAGCCTTGCAACCCGAACCGATGAACGGCACTTTCCGCAACTCCGCTTTCATCAGCCATTTGAAGATCACCGGAAGCCAGCCATAAACCAGCCATACGTCAAACATCGACTGGTGGTTCGCCACAAACACATAACTCTGTCCCGGCCGGATATGCTCCTCGCCATCTACCGTCACCGGCAGAAACATCAGCCGGAAAAACGACCTTGACCAGAACTGCTGCTCCTTATGCACCCACTCCGAGTTCTTCCAGCGCACCGTGCATATCGTAAAAAATGCTGTAAACGCAGTCAGCACCACCAGTATCGGCCATGCGATGAGGTACTGATAAAGAATATAAAAAGGCATCAATAATTTATTCATTTCATCTTTTGTCTTTTGTCTTACTACTTTGAGCGAAGCGTTCTACTCTTTGTCGTATTTCTGCATGAACCCGCGGTAGAGCGCGCATATGCGGCGAATCTCCTCCCATTGCTCGTCCGGCAGTTTCGTGCCTATCACCTCCACCACGCGGCCGGCTGCTATCGTACCTATCTCTGCGCAACGGCGGATATCAAAACCGTCCGCCAGAGCGTGCAGAAAACCTCCGGCGAAATAGTCACCGGCACCGGTAGAGTCTGTACAAGAAGTGGTGATTGCGCCGATATGGTGACGCTTGCTGCCCTGCTGCACATACGATCCGTTCTTGCCCACTTTCACCACCGCAATGTCACATTGCTCGGCTATCATCTGAACCGACTCCTCCGGATTAAGATGGGTGTACGCAAACGACTCGTCTTCGTTGGCAAAAACGATATCTACGTATTTCTTCACCAGCTCTTTGAGGAACGCATGGTTCTCGTTGATGACGTTGTAGGACGCCAGATCAAGCGACACCATGCATCCGGACTCTTTCGCCATACGGATGGATTTCTCCAACAGGTCATGGTTCTGCACCAGATAACCCTCGATATGGAAGATGTCAAAACCGTTGAACGCATCCTTCTGGATATCGTCGGCGCAAAGCTCGGCCGCAGCACCCAGATAGGTGGCAAACGTACGCTCGCCGTCAGGCGTCACCAGCACGATTGAGAAACCCGACATCGCTGTCTGCGAGAGCAGCAGAATAGGCTTCACGCCGTTCTTGAGCATGTCCTCACGGTAGAAATCGCCTACCTCGTCATTACCGATCTTGCCGATGAAAGCGGCCTTTCCACCCAGCGAAGCGATACAGTTGATGGTGTTCGACGCCGATCCTCCGGCTACCATTCGCTTGCGCACGGATAAAAAACGGTACTGGATCTGCTCTGCCTGCTCGCGGGAAATCAAGTTCATACTGCCTTTCGGAAAACCCAATTCGCGCAGATCGTCCTCGCTTACCTGAAGCAGGATGTCCGTCAAGGCGTTACCCAAACCTAAAATTTTCTTCATTTTGTTCTATTTTTTACCCCAAATAGGGCGTTTTTCAAAAAAAGTGACACCTTTTGTGCATTTTTTTGCCAAAAAATTTGGTCATGTCAAAAAAAAGCAGTACTTTTGCACCCGCTTTCGAAAAAGCAAGCTTCCTTAGCTCAGTCGGTTAGAGCATCTGACTGTTAATCAGGGGGTCCTAGGTTCAAGTCCTAGAGGGAGCGCAAGAGCATCTACATTCCGTAGGTGCTTTTTCTTTGTCCACCCCTGAAAAACGCTGCAAAGGTACAAAAAATTTTGCATATATGCAAATCTTAGGACATAATTTTAAGAAATTATGTACCTCGGAGCACGTAAGCCCGGAGCCATGCGTCTATATCATCTATCTCCTGGTCGATATGTCTGCGCACTATCTGGCGGCGGTGATAGACCGTCTGTTTCTGTACATTGAGCAGGATTCCTATATCGCTGTCGGAGGCGCCGATGATACTCAGAATCACAAACTGCATGTCCGACTCCGTCAATTGCGGATACTCTCTCCGCAGACGGCTGACAGCTCCGTCCAACGCCCCGTCTATGGACCGGATCAGCTCGTCCAGACTCTCCTTGTTCATCGTCAACTGCTCGTCGCGATAGGTCTGCAGCCATTTCGGAAACTCCACCTCGTTCCCCCGCAGCCGTTGCAACTCGATCTCTTTGGTCAGCCTCACTTTCTGTTGCAGCCGCTCCAATGCGGATTGCAGCTGCTGGGTGTATTTGGCCCGCAAAGCTTGCAGGGCGGCATTCTGTTCGCGGCGGCGGTGCTGCCAATACTGCCAGGACACGAACAGCAGCAACACCACCAGCACCAGTAACATCACCAGAATCACCGACACCCTCCTCTGCCACTGCCGCTCGCGGCGGGCCTCTTCTGCCAGCTGCTGCTCACGCGCTACGTCGTAATGCAAGGAAAGCGCGTACGTACGGGCACCCGCATCACGCTGTAACTCGTCTATCTTCCGGTCATACAGATCCAGCAACACTCCGTACGCCTCTTCGGTCTCTTGCCGTTGGCAAAGGATCTTACTGCGCAGGTAAGCATAGCTCTGCTCATACCAATAGACATAGGCGGAATCGCGGGGTTGCAGCCGCTCCAGATAATAGGCGGCAGAGTCCGTCTCATGCTGCGCCAGCAACAGCTCCACGATCTCCGAATAGCGTGTGTGTACACCGTATTGCTCTGCCAACTGACGGCAAACCTGCAGCCGGTGCTCTGCGCTGTCCGGAAAACACAGCTGGTAGCGATAGGCATCTACATCCAACACAAGAACTTCACTGCCGGCCGCACGGGCGAATTCCTCCGCTCTTTGGAAATACCATAGTACGCTGTCTTGCTCCCCTCCTGCGATAGCCGTCGTGCGAGCGATATCACGGTAGGCGCACGCCAGATAGACAACGTTGTCTTCTTTCTCCAGCAGCGGAATGGCTTTGCGATAGTAGTCTTGCGCAATGTCATACAGCATCTCGCTCTCCGAGGTGTTACCCAGATGAAACCATGTGAGCCCTAACAACGAATCCCTCCTTTGCTGCTGCAACGGACTGAGTGACGCTGCCGGGACGGACAAGAACGCGTCTTCTGCCTGCTTCAGGTAATAAGTCGATTCCTCGTACTGGCTGGCATGATTGAAAGAGGCTCCCGATAGATAAGCCTGCTCTCCGTCCTGAAGCTTCTGGGAGGCTTTTGACCCCTCCGGGCGGCAACTCGACGCTATAAAAAGCAAGCCCGAAAGGATAGCAGACACAGCTCGTACAACTATTTTTCTTCGCATATTTTCTAACTTGTTTATTTTCTTGTGTTTATATTTGCTTTATAATAGGCATCGTACAACTGTAAAATTTGCATGTGTCGCAAAAAAGCAGTACCTTTGCACCAGATTTTGTAACGTGTTTTACGCTGCAAATTTAGTACAAAAAAATCACATACGCAAATTATCGTGGCAAAAAATGAATTTTGTAAAGAAAATAGGGTATAAAGCAGTGTTTCTGCTATTATTGGGTCTCGCGGATAGTCTTGCGGGGCAATCTGTCACCGGCCCTGTAATCACTTTGAATCCTTCGGCGGACGCTCTCTGTTTGTCAAATCCTTTCATATCATTCTTGATTGGTTTTGAGGACAACGGATCGTTTGGAACTCAATACTCCTACATCATCTATGAGTTTTCAGAGGATGGTACGGAATGGACACAATTTTATACCTCCAATAGTTCATCATGGGCTTACACACAACGTCCTGAAAACCTGCCGGAAGGCTGGTATCGTGTTTCTGCGGCGCATATGAATGAAGTGGACCAACCCGATAAATGGATTTCGTCCGTGCCCGTTTATATGGAGCGGATAGAAGGAGGCTGTACTCCCTTCAAGCACCCTTGGCAGGACGAGATTTCCGATGATGTATGTCCGCAAGGTACACTTCTTTTCAGGGAAGATTTCGGTGGCAATGACCCGACAGACCCCGTAACAAGCCAGGAACGCATGACCACCATGAGTTCCAGATACAGGCAGGTGTTCGATGTGATGACGCGTGTTAACAGTGGAAAATTCATTGTCGCAAAACGTGGCTGGCAGAACAATCTGCAAACCAGTACCACAGCGCCCTTGTACTCCCAATGGTTCATTCAGGACGATCATACCTACCCGAACGACTACACGCGCGGGTACTTAATGGAAGTAGATGGAATCGGAGGAAATGATGCTTTTTATACCACTACCTTTCCCGTCTGCCATGAGTTGGATCTCTCTTTCTCCGCCTATGTGGCGAATGTGTTGGAACCGGGACATAATTTCGCTCGCCCTAAAGTACGTTTCCTGATTCAGAACGACCTGACCGGCGACACGATTCTGGAGCAATCTTCCGGGCCAATCGCCCCCGCGCCGGCTGACTATGGCGTCAACGGGCAGCCTCTTGTGCAGTCCGCACCTTGGCATCTCGTCGGCGCTTCGTTCCACGTGCCGGAGGGAGTAAGTCTGCTCCGTCTGTCTATCTTTAATGATGAGGCTGCAAGTACAGGCAATGACTTTGCCATGGATGATATAGAAATACGGCTGTGCAAACAGCAGGTAATCATTGACTCCGAACCGGAAATATGTATGGATTCAACGTATCGTTTTCATGCTGTCGTAACCCCCGACGGCGGTTTCAAAGAACCCTATCAGTTCCTCTGGCAGTTTGCAAAAGACAGCCTGCCGTACAATAGCGACGGGTGGATCAGTGTCAAGAAAGGTCTGGACCTGACTTTCGACAGCGCAAGGCTCGACCAGACCGGCTGGTACCGGCTCTGCCTCACTTCCGACGGCATAGACGTGGAGACGGAGCGATTCTGCCGTGCTGCAAGCGAACCTTTCTACCTGAAGGTCAATGACTGCACGCCGCCCTGCCCCGAAATCATCGAGGAGACAGAGGAGATTACGGTCTGCGACACCTTGCTGCCCTACAGCTGGCATGACACCGTCTTCCATAAAGACACCACGTATGAAATCATGTATTATAACAAATACGGTTGTCTGGTCAAGAAAGGCACTTATACCCTCCGCACCGAGGTCTGCTGCCCGGAAGTACTGACTGCCCGGCGGGACACTACCGTTTGTGATACGCTTATGCCGTTTACATGGAACGGACTGCTTTTTGAAGCGCCGGGCTCGCAGAAAACCATGCTGCAGGACAGCCGGGGCTGCGACACACTGGAGACCACTTGGACGCTTTCTACCGAAATATGCTGCTATGACCTGCAATATGCTCCGCCTATAGACACCGCCGTTTGCGATACGCTTCTGCCGTTTATGTGGAACGGCGTGCTGTTCGTGGAACCTTCGGAACAGGAAGTAATGGAACTCAGCCCCCGCGGTTGCGACAGTATCCTGCATACCTATACCGTGGATACTTTCCATTGCGAGCGGCTGTACCCTATCATCGTCAACAAATACAACTGGCAGCTGCTCTGCGACAATATTGCTTTGCGGCGCCTCTTCCCGGACCGGACTGCAACGGCGTTCCAATGGTACAAGAACGACTCAGCCGTTCCCGGTGCTACGGAAGATGACTATGCCGAGCAGAACGAGCTGCACGGACGCTTCCAGTTGCGCGTCATGTTGGACGGCGGACAAGCCGTCTGGTCCAACATATTAGAAATATCCGATTCCATCGGAGAAATCCCTGCCCGCATACGCATCTATGACAGCCATGGTACAGAGGTGTGTGAAGACCAGATCACCCATGGCATATACCTCTTCCGGTATGAACAAGGAGACTATATCAGGACGGAAAAGAAAATGATTCCATGACACGTATCGCATATATCATATTGCTGCTATTGTTACCGCTGGCTGCTTCTGCGGAGCACCTGTTCGAACTCGGGCTCCGGGCTGGTCTCTCCGGCTATGATGCCCGCTGCACCTATGTCAAGCCTGTGCCGGGTATGCACGCCGGACTACTGGCCGGTTACACTTACCGTTCGCCACAAGGCATCGGCGCAAGGCTGGGAGTTGCCATAGACAGCCACCGGGCGGGATTTGGAAAAACCGGTTATACGGATACATACACCGTTATCGACGTGGAAGGCGATCCCATGCAGGTGGATTACACTATCGGGATCTTGCGCGAGAACTACACAGTTTGGTCCGTCAGCCTTCCTTTGCAACTGGCGTTCTCGTGGTCGCATTTTAATCTCTACTTGGGACCGGAAATAGTCTTTCCTTTCCGGACCTCATGGCAGGAGACGGCTGGAAATGCAGGACTCTCCGTCTATTACGCCCTTCAGGACAACCGCGTCTATAACTCCTATCCGCTCGCCGCATCGCCTTCTTTCCGGGAGACGCAAGAGGGTGTACAGACCCGCCTTGAAGTTCAATACGGACTCTCTGCCGAACTCAGCTACGATATGCATCTATACACATCCCGCCGCACGAAATCCTACCTCTCCGTCGGACTCTATTGCGACTATTCCTTCACCTCCATCCGGGACACACCCTCCAACCGGGTTTCGCTCCTCATGCTCTCCGACACGCAGGACGGTTTCCCGCTCCGCCGTATCCTGACGCCCGTCGTCTCTGCCTACCGCCAAGACAAACGCCTCGTCACCTCCCGCAGACCCTTTGCCATCGGCATCAAGATAGCTTATCGCATTGCGCCCTACTCGGCACGGAAACAGAAAGCCAAAAAATGCCATTGTTTCGGCACAACTTATAATCAATTTGCATATATCGAAAAATAATAGTAACTTTGCACCGAATTTCTGCCATGAGATATCTCTTACATATATTTTTATGCCTCGGCATACCTCTTCAGCCGGCAGAGCAATATCAGTGCCGTTGTTTGCCGGTTTGGCAATAAGCCTACAATACAAAACTGAAAAATATAACCCATATGAAAAAACAGTTATTCTTATTCGCAAGCTGTCTGGCTCTTATCGCCGGCAAGAGTTTTGCAACGGTCTATACCGGCGTGTGCGGAGAGCATGTGAGTTGGACGCTGGACAGCGAGACCAAGGTGCTCACTATCTCCGGTACGGGTGAGATGTACCATGACGGTCACTTTTCCGATGCTCTTCATTGGCATGGTCAAAATCTCAACTCTGCTTTTCAGTCGGTTGTGATAGAACCCGGAGTGACTTCAATCGGGTATTGGGCTTTCGCCAATTGTACAAATCTCAAGACCATCAGCCTACCGGATGGTATAACGGTGATAGAAGCCAATGCGTTCGAAAATTCAGGTCTCACATCCATCGTGCTGCCCAATAGTGTCACGGAAGTGCAGGAATCAGCGTTCATCAACTGCAAACAACTGGCCTCTTGTGATTTGGGACGAGGTATAAAGCATATCGGCAAGAACTGTTTCTGGGATTGTACTGCACTCAAATCCCTCAAATGGTCGGATTGCTTGGAGACGATAGGCAGCGGGTGTTTCATTTCCTGGGGCTCCGGTTCTTCTTCTGACGTCGGTAAGATTCCTTTGCAGGACACATTGGTTTTTCCGGCTACGTTCCGTTCTATGGATGAGATCTTCAGTTGTTATACCAACGTCAAAGTGGTTATTTGGAATGCTCGTCGTCCTCAAGGAAGCGGGATGGGTCCGCTGTATAACTACTATCATAGTTATGATGAGATTGTCGTAGGGGATGAGGTAGAAGTTATTCCTGCCAATTTGTTCCGCGATCAGACAAAGATAGACACCATTATATTGCCGGAAAGTGTCGAATCCATCGGACAAAATGCGTTTAACGGATGTAGAAAACTGCAATATGTCAACATCCCCGAAAATGTGCAAACGATTGGCAAAGCGGCATTCTATAATTGCGCTGCGTTGACGTCATTGGAATTGCCGAAAGGCATCAGCGAGGTTTATGGTTCTACTTTTTACGGTTGTAAAAGTTTGACGCGGATTAATCTTCCCGAAGGTGTGACGGCAATAGGCGAGAGTGCGTTTAGTGGTTGTACGGTACTGGATTCTCTTGTGCTGCCATCAAGCCTGCGCACGATATCCGAGTCGGCTTTTGCGAATATGTCAACACAGAAGGAGTTGGTTATTCCCGACAAGGTCATTACCGTTTCCGGTCACGCTTTTGAGAACTGGAAGAATCTGGAAAAACTGACAATAGGAAAGGGTGTCATGTTGTTTGGCGATCAGACTTTTGCCGGAGACTCTGCCATTAAAGAGATCCGGACGCTTTGTGCGACACCGCCTGTTATCTCTGCCGGCACGTTCAACGGAGTGCCGGATAGTGCGTGGTTGTCTGTTATTCCCGGCACGGAGAGCCTCTATCAGAGCGATGCTAACTGGGGACGTTTCCGCTTGACGAACCTGCCCGATACAATGTATGTGCCGAAGAATGTGACGGTGGAGGCGGAGACTACAACCGCGATGTTCACCTGGCCGACAGATAGTGCAGCTACCACGTATCAGTTAGACATCTATAAGGACGGCAACAAGTTCTGTTCGCTTACGCTGGATGCCTATGGGCGCTTGCTCGGCATCTCGTTTGCACCCGGCAGGAGAAATACCGAGGAACAACCTGCGGCAAACAATGTGTACGCCTTGAGTTTCATGGTTACCGGTCTGGATGCGGCTTCGCGGTATAACTACGTGCTCTCTGCCTTGGACGAAAACGGCACTCCGCTGCATGTCTATATCGGTGATTTCGCTACGCTGGGCTATGAAGGCGAATTGCAAGGCGGAGGTGATGAGGTTATTCCGACACCGCCTGTTATTCCGTCCAATCCTGAGGCGAAGCAAAGCACAGGAATTGTACCAAGTGACCAAGTACAAAGTATAAAGATTATTATGGACGGAAAACTCTATCTGATGTACAAAGGACGGATGTACGATGTACAAGGAAACCAAATCAAATAATATACGATCATGAAAACGAAAGTATCTGTTATTCTTGTTTGCCTGACGATGATGGCAAGTAGCCTTCAGGCAACGGTCTATACCGGCACCTGTGGTCCGGAGCTGACCTATACCCTGGATTCGGGTACGGGACATCTGGTGATCGAAGGTCGCGGAGCCATGACATCGGACGCGTTGAGTAATTATCCAACGAGGGAGTATGTAAAGACCATCACCTTCCCGGAAGGACTGACTTCCATCTGCGCAAACGCTTTCCACGGGTGCTATAACCTGCAATCGGTTGTCTTGCCGGACAGTGTGACCACCGTCGGTGCTTATGCCTTTCAGGAATGTACCAAACTGACTACTGTCAATCTGGGCAAAGGAATTAAGACGATTGCCCCCCAGGCGTTCATTTTTTGTACCGCTTTGCAGAAGGTCAGATGGTCAGATTGTCTCGAATCCATCGGGGATATGGCTTTCTATAATTGCACCAACATCGGCGACACGGTCTTCTTCCCGAAGACCTTCAAGACGATGGGCTGGGGCGCTTTCGGGTCGGAGAACTACAACAGCGATTCCAAGGTGATGGTTTGGGAGGCTATTCACGCGGATGATTTCGTCCGGTATGAATCGGACGTGCCGGGAGAGAACCATTTTACTTATATCCTTTTCGGCGACTCGGTGGAATATATCCCGAAGATGTTGTGCAAGTTCATGTACAACGACACGATTAAGTTGCCCGAAACGGTGAAGGCAATCGGCGAGAGTGCTTTTACGAATTGCTCCCGGTTGCAGAGTATCAACATCCCGGAAAGCGTAACGAGTATCGGCGCAAGTGCTTTTGCGGGTTGCAAGAAGTTGAAACAGCTGGTGTTGCCTTCCGGATTGCAGGAGATCCCGGAGCAACTGTGTAACCTTTGCGAAGCATTGGACTCCGTCAAACTGCCTGCCGGACTGACGATTATTCCGCAGAAAGCGTTTAACGGCTGTACGGCGTTGCGATCTATCAAAATACCTAATTCGGTAACCAATATCGGCAATAATGCGTTCAGTAATTGTCCGTTGGATACGGTGGTTTTTCCTACTTCGCTCAATGTGTTAGGCGACGGCGTGTTCAACCAACTGAACCTGACCACCAGCCCGAAACACCTGGTTCTAAACGACAAGTTGGTAGCAACGGGTATGAGTACTTTTGCCAACTGGAACGATCTGGAAACCATTGTCATCGGCAAGAACATGTCTATCTTGGGTCAGGACTGTTTCTTGGGTGACTCGCTGGTGAAGGACATCACCTGTTATGCCGCCCAGCCGCCGCTCATCTATGATGCTACGTTTGGCGGCGTGCCGGATACGGCTGTGGTGCATGTGCTTGCCGGCAGCGTAGCGGCATACAAGGCTGCCCAATACTGGTCACGCTTCCGCATTGTGGCTTTGGATAAAGAAGACATCGTGCAAAAATCCGTCACCGTCGATCCGGCGGAAACGACAGCAGACTTCACCTGGCCTACCGACTCCGCCGCACACTCCTACCAGATAGATATATATAAGGATGGAGTCGTCTTCTGCAAACTGACCCTCGGTGCACGAGGCCAGCTTCTCGGCATCAACTTCAATGCTCCCGCCGGAAGAAATGCCCGAACGGCAAATGCCCCTATGACCAATGAACTCCCCTCGGCACTCTCGTTCAAAGTCACCGGACTGGAATCCGCCTCGCGCTATACCTATATCCTCTCGGTGCTGAACGAAGAAGGCACACCCCTGCACGTCTATGTCGGCGAGTTTGCCACTACCGGCTATGACGGCGAACTGCGCTTTGACGGCAATGAAGTCATCCCTACTCCGCCGATAATCCCCTCTTATTCGGATATCATCCCTGCCGCCGGAGTAGAGAATCTGCAAGAGGACGAACTACAACCCGCTAAAGTGTTCCGCAACGGTCAAATCATCCTCCTCCGTCACAACAAGGCCTACACCCTCACCGGTCAGCAACTCAATTAACAGCTCCAACAACTCTCAAACAACTCTCAAACAGCTCTCAAATAGCACACCCTTTTACAAAAAAATGACATACAAATTTGCGTATGTCATTTTTTTGTTGTACCTTTGCACTCGCAAAGGTCATGGAAATGACCTCAATCAGCGCAAAGCGTTGCGCTATAACATATTAACAAAGCATTACTATTATTTCGCGTTTACCAAAGCTTAGGAACCTTTCATAAATCCGAAATAACGTAGGATTCTTAGGAATCACTACCCATATGCAGTAGTGCTCACACATAGTGTGAGCTTCTTATTATGGGTAGGAGGTTTCCTAAGCACCTCGGTAAACGCATAAGAAGTTCACACTTTTTATGCTCTTTAACTCAATTGAATTTGCATTCTTTCTGCCGATAGTGTTTCTGCTCTATTGGTTTCTGACGCCCTCCGGCAAGAACGGACCGCGTTACTCGCTCTTTCGTTATTGGCACGTGAGTGAGCAAACGGCGCTACGCATCCAAAATGCCTTTGTCCTTATAGCCAGTTATATTTTCTACGGCTGGTGGGACTGGCGGTTTCTGTTGCTGATTGCTTTTACCTCCTTCTGCTCATGGGGAAGCGGTCTGCTTATCGGCCAATCTGTTTCATCCGCTCAATCGGTGGACGGTCATAAAAAAGCCAAAGCATGGATGATTGCCAATATCATTCTCAACCTCGGCATCCTCGCCGTTTTCAAATACTATGACTTCTTTGTCTCGGAGTTCGGGCAGTTATTTGGGATAAGCACGGATAGCCTGTTGCTGAAAATCATCCTCCCTGTCGGCATCTCGTTCTATACCTTCCAAGCCCTCAGTTACTCGATAGATGTCTATCGCCAAAAGATAGAACCAACCAAAGACATTATTGCCTTCTTTGCGTTCATTGCGTTCTTTCCGCAGTTAGTCGCCGGACCTATTGAACGAGCCACCAACCTCTTGCCGCAGTTCCTGCAAAAACGCACGTTCTCGTACGACCAAGCGACAGACGGAATGCGTCAGATATTATGGGGATTGTTCAAGAAGATAGTGGTAGCCGACAACTGCGCTACGTATGTGGATCAAGTCTGGGCGACCTACGACACCCAAACCGGCTCAACACTCCTGTTGGCAGCCGTCCTCTTTACCTTCCAGATTTACGGTGATTTCTCCGGCTATAGTGACATCGCCATCGGAACCGCCAAACTCTTTGGTATCAAACTGATGCGCAACTTCAACAACCCCTATTTCTCTCGCGACATAGCGGAGTTTTGGAGACGCTGGCATATCTCTCTTACTACTTGGTTCCGCGATTATGTCTATATACCTCTCGGTGGCTCCCGTCCGGAAGTCCCTGCCCATATACAAAACCCCGACCGCTACAAGAAACTCATCATAGTCCGTAACACCTTTGTCATCTTCCTGCTTTCGGGCTTTTGGCATGGCGCGAACTGGACCTTCATAGCTTGGGGTGCATACCACGCTCTCCTTTTCCTTCCCCTCATCCTTCTTGGCAAGAACCGCAAATACACCAACCAAGTAGCCGAAGGACGCTTATTACCTACATGGAAAGAGAGCGGACAGATGCTTGTGACTTTTATGCTTGTAGTATTGGGTTGGATTATTTTCAGAGCAACAGGAATGCCATCTTTATTCCATTATTTAGAAGGAATGCTCCAGTGGGGCACTCTCCGCGCAAGTTACCGCTTCTTCTTGCCGAACGAATGGCTTGTGTTCCCAATGAATATCTACATTATAATAATGCTTGTTGTGGAATGGATAAATAGAAACCAAGAGCATGGATTGCAAAATATAGAAAGATTCCCTATTCTTAGCAATAAACTTGTTCGGTATATGCTTTTTGCTGTCTTCTTTGTTCTTATATACCTATTCAGAGGAGGTTATCAAACGTTTATATATTTCCAATTTTAATTGCCATGAAAAGATTCCTGAAAGATATAGTATATGTTACATGTATTCTTATATGTTTGATTGTTGCCGTAGAGGTTATTCAATATTATGTAAGCGATAATAATTACTCATATAAAACTAAATACATATTCAATCACAGAAACAGTATTGAAGGATTAATATTAGGTCACTCTCATACTTTAAGAGGCATAGACCCTGTACTTCTTGGAAAAAATGTATTTAACAATGCTGAATCAGGGAAATGGATCTATTATGACGCAAAAGAATTATCAAAATATGTGCCTTTGATGAGTAATTTACAATATGTTATATATCCTATAGGCTATGATATGCCGCAAGGATATCTGTCTTGTCACTATGAGTATGACCATCATTTCAAAAAAGAAGAAAGTCATGATTATAATATACACATGTACGCTAAATATGAACATATACCATATGATAGATTTCCGCTCAAACTAACAGCTTTTTCTTCATTTCTAACAGACAATCTTGCATATGAAGAAATAACAGGGCATCGGGATTGTGATTCTTTAGGTTTTGAAATATTAGATTCAACTATACATTGTAGTATAAATTGGGATACCATACATTTAGTGCATTTGCCGGATAGTGAGATTACTAAATTGCCTAGTAAATACTATGATGAATATAAAGAATACTTAACTGAGATGGCTTCCATTTGCCATCAATACAATGTCCGTTTCGTGTGTGTTACTACACCTTGTTATAAAACGTACATTAATAAAACAAGCACGCGGGGAATTGAAATGCTATATGATTTGATAGATTCGGTTGCAACAAAATACCCTATAGAATACTACAATTATCTGTCAGATGAAGAATTTCGTGCAGATAGTTTCTATTATGATTGTTCGCATCTAAATTACATAGGAGCAAAACATTTCACCAAGCGTCTAAAGAAAGATTTAGGGCTGTGATCACTTTTCTTCGTCCATTACGTCCAAATTATATTTGGACACGGCCTTGCCGTCCTGTATTTTCTTTCGCCCTTCCACTGCTCTTTCACACATTCGAAGCCCATCGCTCAGCGAGCGATACAGTATATACCCTCTCGGAGCCATTCTTTCGCGATGGGGGTACGCGAAAGTATGTGCGCAGGGGAGCGCTTGCTCCGAAGGGTATATACGCTATCTGCATAGTTATGGGCTTCGCCCCGCCCATAATCCAAACCCAAATACTCATAGCATTGCCCGCCCTTTTTCGTCTGTTGCACGGCTATGAGATAGCCGCCCTTTCTCCGTCCATTGCGTCCAAATTTGATTTGGACACGGCCTTGCCGTCTTGTATTTTCTTTCACCCTTCCACTGCTCTTTCCATCCACTCGAAGCCCATCGCTCAGCGAGCGCCTCTTCCTTCCGGTCTGCCGTCCCACCCGCCGCTCGCAGCAAACCTTTTTTTAACATAAACCACCTCCGGAATTTGCATATTCAAAATTTTTTTCGTACCTTTGCACCCGCTTTTAGGGATTGCGCCAACCCCTTCCCCTCACCCCCCACGCCTACCCGCATCGTGCATCCTTATCCTCCGCGCCGTGCAATGGACGCACTACTTGCACTCTGTATCGACCCCGCCACGGGGTTTTATAACACCCGGATAACTCCAAAAGCGCGTGATTAGCGCGTGATAACGGCGTGATTAGCGCGTCATTACCACGTTATTACTATAGGGTAACCATAAGAAAAAAGGGAAAATAGTATCCGCCGGTTGGACGGAGCAGGAACAATAATTACACCACAAAAAACATACCAAACTATGTCACAAGTCACACTTTATGCACCCGTCGCCGAGATGCACGGGAAATTGGAAAAAAACAGCACTGTCGTCATGCGGCAGAAAAAATACCGCGCTCCCAACGGAGCTGTACTCAAAGTAGGCGTACAGGAAGCCTACAAAGTCGCTGCCCCGCGGGATTTTGACAAAACGCCGCCGCAGGGAGCCGAACTCACTAACATGCGCGCTTTCGGAGAAGTGAGCCGTATGGCAACGGACATCATCCGCTCCGAGCGTTACACGGCGGACGAACTCGCTGCCATGACTCCGGAGGAACAGGCTCGTATTGACGGACTCCGCTCGCAACTGGAAAACTACCGCACACGTTTCTATGCCCAGTTCAAAAAGCCCGACCCGGAAGCTCCTTTCCAGAAGAAACTCGATCCGGGATGCTCTGCCTTCAAACGCAAGCAGTACTCCAAACTCGACACGTTCATCCAAGCCCTCATCCGGGAGAAACTAAAGTCCCAACACGCATGAAAAAGAAAATTCTCTTTGTCTGCCACGGGAATATATGCCGCTCCCCGATGGCGGAGTTTGTACTCAAAAACCTCGATGAAAACGGAGCTTTTGACATCGCTTCTGCCGCCGTCTCCACCGAGGAAACCGGCAACGACATCTACCCGCCTGCTCAGCGTAAGATGCAGGAGAAAGGCATTCCTTTCACACACCGCGCTGCACGGCAGATGACCAAAGCCGACTACGATTATTACGATTTCATCGTCTGTATGGACCGCTCCAATCTCCGATGGATGCGGTATATCTTAGGCTTTGAGCCGGAGGTGGATGCCGGAGCACCCGAGCGGCACAAAGTGAGTCTGATGATGCACTGGGCAGGAGAGGACCGGGACGTAGCCGATCCGTGGTACACGGGCGATTTCGAAAGGGCGTTCCGGGACATCGAGAAAGGCTGCAAAGGACTTCTGAACAAAATAATGACTGCTTTTTGACCTTTTCTCTT